>JAGHSL010000134.1 GCA_018065885.1 Candidatus Limimorpha equi | reverse complement strand
CCTTGGTTAGTTCGTTTTCTGGGAAAGTTGAATGAAAGGCGATGTCGGCAAACAGGTCGAAAGTGCGCTTGTAGTGCTGTTTCAGAAATGAGGCTTGCAGACAGGTCTCTTCCTTGGTGGTGTAGGCATTCAGGTCGCCGCCGACATTGTCGAGACAACTCAAAATGTGGTAAGCCTTGCGGTTTTCGGTGCCTTTGAAAATGGTGTGCTCAATGAAATGCGCCATGCCGTTTTCATGGTCTTCTTCATCGCGCGAACCTGTGTTCACCATCAGTACAAGGTGAGCAATCTCTCCGCTTTTTTGCTTGTGAATCAGCCGAATGCCGTTTGGCAAGACCGATTCGTTATATTTTTCTTCTTGCATGTTGACAAATTAGAGACGGCAAAAATACGGATTCTATTTGCAATAGGGGAATATTTCTTATTTTTGCTACCTATTAAAACACACCAATCAAATCATACGCTTATGAAGAAGCATTTGTTTACATTATTGCTGGCATGTCTGTGTTTCAGCGGATTAGCCCAGACCGTCGACCCCGATTTGGCTCTTGAAATGAGCAATCGTGGCGAAAACGAAAAAATCAAGGTTCACATTCTGATGAAGGCCAAACCCGATCAGGCGGCATTGCTCCGTCAGGCCGATTATTATGTGAATCAGGAAGAACGCCGCATTTTTGTGGTGAACGAACTGAAGGAATTTGCGACAGCATCTCAATTCGACTTGCAGAACGCCTTGCGCGAAATGCAAAGAAACGGCATGGTTGCCAACATCCATTCCAATTGGATTGCCAACATGATTGCCTGCGAAGCCACCCAAACGGCCATCAACGACATTGCAAGCCGCAATGATGTGGAAATCATCGGCTTCAATGCTGATAAGAACTGGATTCCTGACGGAGAAGTAGGTAGTCCGGTTTCCACAACACGCGAAATCACCCAAAACGTCACGCAAGTCAATGCCGATAAGGTTTGGGGCATGGGCTACACGGGACTAGGCGTTGTCGTTGCCGTCATTGATACAGGCGTGAATTACAACCATGTCGACGTTGCCGACCACCTTTGGGACGGCGGAGAAGAGTTTCCCCACCACGGCTACGATGTGATTAACCATGACAACGACCCGATGGACGACATGGGCCACGGTTCGCACTGCGCCGGCACGGTTTGCGGCGACGGAAAGGCGGGCAGGCAGACTGGCATGGCTCCCGATGCCACTCTGATGTGCGTCAAGTGCTTGGATGCTTCTGGTAATGGCAATGCGACCAATATCTCCGATGGCATTCAGTGGGCTGTCGAACATGGCTGCAACCTGTTCAGCATGTCGTTGGGCATCGCGAACAGCACGGTTTCCGAAAGAACCCTGCTGAGACACACCTGCGAAAACGCCTTGGCCGCTGGCGTGGTTGCCGCCATTGCCGCCGGCAACGAAGGCGATATGCAGTGGATGTACCCGGTTCCAAACAATGTGCGTGTTCCAGGCAGCTGCCCTCCGCCTTACATTGATCCTGACCAAGCCGAAAACCCCGGTGCCTTGAGTTGCTCGGTGTGCATCGGCGCCGTTGATTACAACGACAATGCCGCTTATTTCACTTCCAATGGCCCCGTCACTTGGACAAACACCGAATTTGGCGATTATGCCTACAACCCAGGCATCGGTCTTATCCGCCCCGACGTTTGCGCACCTGGCGTCGACATCATTTCCCTGAATTATGCCACCAACAACGGTTACACTACCATGAGCGGCACCTCAATGGCCACGCCTTGCGCAGCCGGTGTCATGTGCCTGCTGCTTTCCAAAAACATCAACACTACGCCTGCCGACATCTGCCGCATTCTGGAAGAAACGGCACTCCCAAAATCGGAAACCAAGAGCAACATCTACGGCTTTGGCCGCATCGATGCCCTTGCCGCCATCGAGCAGATTCAGGCCGGCGCCTTTGCCTACGCTTCACATTCCATTGATGATGCACAAGGCAACAACAACGGTAAAGCCAATCCTGGCGAAACCATCAGCCTGACGCTTGCTCTTCAGAATGTTTCGGAAAATACCGTAAGCAACGCAACTATTGTTTTGTCATCTGATGACCAATATGTTACAATTACGGAAAACACAACTACAATTGCATCTGCAATGCCAAACGAAACCGTGACATTGAATGACGCTTTCGCTTTCACGGTGGCTGATAATGCCCCAGCCCAACACTCGGTTCGTTTCTCGGCCGAAACTTTCATCAATGGAGAATCGGACGGCAAAGTGAATTTCACTGAAATGATTTGCGATTACAACCTTACGTTGGGAGCTACCGTCATTCTGAATGATGACAATGATAACGGATTGCTCGAGCCAGGCGAAAATGCCAATCTACGCATCTTCATCGATAACATCGGCAACGAATTGGCACAAAGCGTAATAGGCTCGCTCTCTACTGATTATCAATATGCAACATTGAACGAAACCGAAAAGAGTTTCAGCACAATCGGTGCCGAAATGATGGGCTTTGCCGATTACAACATCACTTTGGATGCTGCCACTCCTGCCGATTTCGTCATTCCATTCAACTTGCTGCTCACCGATGCCAATGGCCGCGAAACCGAATTGACCTTCAACTACAAGAACGCCTGTAACGTCATTTTCGACCTGCGCGACAGTTACGGCGACGGCTGGCAAGGCAACTATCTGGAAGTGAGCTACAGCGACGGCACGCCAACCGAACAGATGACCGTTCAGTCGGGTTCATCGGCAAGTTTCACAAGAGAGATTGCCTCTGGTGTCCATGTCACCATCACATTCCACCAGGGCAGCTGGCCTGAGGAATGTTCTTATACCATAAGTTACGAAGACGGCACGCAAATCATGGCTGGCACCACCAACGGCGGCGAGTTCGACGTCAATTGCTCAGGAGGTGGTCCGGCACCAGTTTTCTGTGAGCCTATCGGTGAACTTACAGCCGAAACCGATGGTTTCGATGTGATTCTTTCTTGGGAAGCGCCCGAAGAAGGCAATCCGACAGGCTACGATGTTTATCGCGAAACGGTTCTCCTTGAAACGGTTACCGATTTGACCTACACTGATGTGGAAGTTGCCGAAGGCCTCTACAATTATTGCGTTTATGCCGTTTACGACGACTGCCAAAGCGAATTTGTCTGCACCGAAGTCGAAGTTTCGGCTTGCTCAGCCGTCAACAATTTGGCTTACACGCTCGACAGTTTAACCATGAACCTCACTTGGGAATTGCCTGACGACCCAATAGAATTGATCCAATATCAGATTCTTGTCAATGGCGAGATAATAGGCACGACTGGACTTCTGGATTATCAGGTGGAACTCGCTTCCGGTCATTTCGATGTGTGCGTGAATGCAGTTTATCCTGAATGTGAAAAGAGCAGTTGTATTGAACTCGACATTTGCCCATGGCCTGAAAACCTGAGTTATACAACTGAAGACCACAGCTTTACCTTGAATTGGGAAATTGCCGAACCTGCCGAATCGTATAACATCTATTCGGATGGAGAACTGATTGGCACTTCAACCGAAACCACTTTCACGGGTGAACTTCCAAGCGGTTCACACACTGTTTGCGTTGAAGTCGATGGTGCTTGCATTCCTGTCCCGATGTCAGCCTGCGCTCATATAAAGATTTGTGACCCAATTGAGATTTCAAACATAGCTTACACTCCGGCAAATGGCAACGGTATATTCAATTTGTCTTGGATTGACCCGCAAGCGGGCGCTATGTCCTACGACATCCTGCTGAACGGCGAGTTTGTCACCGACACTTACGATCCTTGGGTGTCTTTCAATGCTCATGTTGAAGCCGGCGAAAACGAAATCTGCATTGTTCCGGATTCGCACTTGTGTGATATGGACACGGTTTGCGTCACCTTGAATTTCTGCGAACCTGCAAGAAATGTTGCTTATTCGCACCAAGGCAGCGAAGTGACCTTCACTTGGGAAGGCGATGCCACCGAATACCAGCTGTTTGTTGACGACGAAATGATTGCAACCGTAAACGAAACGACTTACAGCACCGAACTCGAACCCGGCGAATACGATTTCTGCGTGCTCACTGTCAACGAAGGCTGCTATGCAGAGATGGCTTGCACTCACCTTGTCCTTGATTGCGTGAAGCCTGCCGGACTGAGGACTACGGATGTCCGCGAAGGCATAATCAGCCTGACTTGGGATGCCATTGCAAGCGCTTCGAGCTATGATGTTTACCGCAATGGCGAATTGATTGCCTCAAACCTCACGGAAAACACCTATTCCGACACGCAAATGGCCATTGATGCCGACCACCAATATATCGTTGCAGCACATTGCACCTTCGGATCTTCGAACATGTCGGACGAAATCACTGTTTCCTATTACAGCGGCGTCAACGATGTAAGCTTCAACCTCAGCATCTTCCCGAACCCGACGAACGACAAGGTGACCGTCGAATGTGAAGGCATGACAGGCATCGAAGTCTATTCCATCGACGGCAAGCGTATTCTCAACATCGAATTTGAAGGCGACAGCTATCAGTTGGACGGCTTGAATCCTGGCGTTTACACGCTGCGCGTCTTCAAAGGCAACGAAAGCGTTGTCCGCAAGGTTGTCAAATTCTGATGGCTTGAATATTAATCCCAAAAATTTGATGGAGGCGTGCTTCGGTGCGCCTCTATTTTTTATCTTTGCGCTTCCAAACAAATACTAAACGCACCATTTCAGCGTTAGGCATTTATTAAAAAGTGATTCTATGAGAAAATTAGTCATACCCTTGATTCTATTGGGCCTTTCCTTGAACCTGTTTGCCCAGGAGGCGAAAGACATTAAAAAAGATCCTATTCCTGTAGCCATGTTTCAAGTGACATACGCGGCTCAGTTTCCGGCACTTGACACACGCAAGTTGTATGGTTTCACCAACATGATTGGCGGCAGTTTCATTTTCAAGACCGAAAACAATTGGCTTTTGACAGCAAACGGAAACTACATTTTCGGTCCAAAAGTGAAAGGCGACCCTGACGGCAATATGCTCGACCGCGTCTTCATTTTTGGCGAAGGCATTACCACGACAGATGGCGAAATCACGGGCGGCAGTGGCAATTTCACTAGTCTTGCGCTTTATCAGAGAGGAATGCACTTTCAGGCTGAAATTGGAAAACTGTTTCCTTTCAAGCCCAATCCTAACAGCGGCTTTTTCGTTCAGCTTGGCGCAGGCTATCTGAGAAACCGCATCCGCGTTGATTATCAGACTGAAATGTACAACACGCCTTATCAGGTTAGCGGTGATTATCAATATGGTTACGACAGAATGCGCGGCGGTTTTGCCTGTCACGGCGAAGCTGGATATTTGATTTTGAGCGATTCGCGCATTTTCAATTTTTCCGTTTCTTTGGAAGTGACATACGCCCGCACCCACGATTTGCGCGATTACGATTTCCGCGTTTTCACCAATCCTGAAACGGGTGTCATGGAGCCTGTTGGTCACACTGACCCTAATAAACGTTACAATGATTTTTATTACGGCATTCGCTTGAGTTGGAACATCCCGACTTATCAGCGTCAGCCTGAAACTTTTTATTACGATTAATGATTAATAAAGATGAGATTCCTTTATACATTGGCCATTCAGATTTATGAATTTGGCGTTAAAATGGCGGCCCTTTTCGGCAATCAAAAGGCGAAATTATGGGTTGATGGTCGTCGCTCATTGCCTGAAAATCAGCCGAATGATGGCGATTGGATTTGGTTTCACGCATCATCATTAGGCGAATTTGAGCAGGGGAGACCTGTCATTGAGGCTTTGAAGTCGCAGTATCCGCAATACAAAATACTGTTGTCGTTTTTCTCGCCTTCAGGCTATGAAATCCGAAAGAATTATCCGTATGCCGATGAAGTGGTTTACTTGCCTTCCGACACACCGAAAAACGCTCATCTTTGGTTGAAGCGGCATCATTTTGTGGCGGCTTTCTTCATCAAGTATGAATTTTGGTTCAACTACATGAAGGCTTTGAAAGACAATGGTATTCCGCTGTTTTACATATCTTTGATTCTGAAATCGAACCAATATTTCTTTCAATGGTATGGAGGCTGGTTCCGCAAGCA
Organism: Candidatus Limimorpha equi; assembly: GCA_018065885.1. GTDB lineage: Bacteria > Bacteroidota > Bacteroidia > Bacteroidales > F082 > Limimorpha > Limimorpha equi. The sequence goes on along the minus strand of JAGHSL010000134.1, from coordinate 12,716 downwards.
GTTGCAAAGCGTGACGCATTTCTTCGTTCAAGATGAACGGACGGCTAAATTGCTGCATTCCATCGGATTAGACAATTCGACAGTGTGTGGCGATACCCGTTTCGACCGTGTGGCGGCTATTGCCCGGCAAGCCAAGCCTTTCCCCGAAATCGAAAAATTCATCAATGGCCGTAAATGCATTATAGCGGGAAGTTCGTGGCAACCTGACGAAAAGCTTTTGGCGAAATGTATCAAGCGTTTGCCTCACGATTATTGTTTCATCATGGCGCCGCACGACATTTCCGATTCGCATATTGCACAAATCAAGAACTTGTTAGAATATGATTATCAGCTTTATACTGAATTTGATGCTGATAAGGAAAGCAAGGTCCTGGTGCTGAATACCATTGGAATCTTGTCGCAATTGTATCAGTATGCGCGGTTCGTTTATATTGGTGGTGGTTTTGGTGTCAACATTCACAATATTCAGGAACCTGTGACTTTTGGCTGTCCGGTTATTTTCGGGCCGAAATACAAGAGTTTCAAGGAAGCTGTTGATTTGGTTGGTCTTGGCGGTGCATTTTCCATTTCCAAACAAGTGGGATTGAATTACATTTTCGGTCGTTTGCTGAATGATGAAGCTTTTTATCAACATGCCTCAAAAGTCTGTAAAGACTATGTTTTGTCACAAATTGGAGCGACTTCTGCCATTATGAAAGGCTTTTCGCAACTTTTTTTTGATGATAAAGCGTAAAAAATTTGTTATTTAAATTTTAATGCCTAATTTTGAAGGCTGTTTTCCATGTTGGAAATCAGCCTAATAAATTACGCCTATGCAAAACTCTACTTCAACCCCACAGAATCCATTGGTTGGCATCACACATGGTGATTTCAACAGCACTGGTTATGAAATCATCTTGAAGGCTTACGCCGACTTGCGTTTGCTGTCTGTCGTCACCCCACTTTTGTATGGCCAGTCGAAGATTTTTTCCTATTACAAGAAAAATTTCGGCATGGAGGAATTCAATTATTCCTTGACCCGTGATGCGCGTCAGACATGGAATCAGAAATTCAACATTTTGAACATCGTTGAGCATGAGTTGAAGATAGATCCTGGCATTCCTACCGAATTGTCAGGCGAAATGGCTGTGAAGTCGCTGAAAATGGCTTCCGACGATTTGCGCAATGGCTTCCTTGATGCCTTAGTGCTGACTCCAGCCAATCCATCGACGATGAAATCAGACAAATACGCTTTCAACAGCCAGATGAATTTCCTTGCCTCCGCTTTGGAGATGGAAATGCCTTTGCTGATGGCGGTTTCCGACAGATTGAAAATCGGTATGGCGACAAGTCATATTCCATTGAGCAAAGTGCCGGAAATGATTACCAAGGATTTGGTTTCAGGCAAATTGAAGGTCTTTTCAGATACTTTGAAAAAGGATTTCGGCATCAATGCGCCGAAGGTTGCCGTTTTGGGTCTCAATCCTCATGCAGGCGGTTTCGGTCTTTTTGGCGAGGAAGACGAAAAGGTCATCAAGGTGGCTGTTGATGAAGCGCGAAGCAAAGGCCTGTATGCTTTCGGCCCGTTTGCTGCAGATTCTTTCTTCTTGAGCGATGCCTGGTGCAAGTATGATGCGGTGCTGGCCATGTATCACGACCAGGCCATGTTGCCTTTCAATTTGCTTTCGGTTGATGCGGGTGCCTATTATCTGGCAGGTTCGCAATTTGTCTGCACGGCTCCGGTTGCCGATTGTGATTTTGAGCATTGCAACCAAAACATTGCCTCGGACGATGCGTTCCGCAAGGCCTTGTATTTGGCTTGCGACATTCTGAAGCATAGAAAAGGCGAGTGATTCTACTTGACGTTTTTGGTCAATATTCAACTTTTCTTGATAACCACTAAAAAAGGAGACCTTTCGGCCTCCTCTTTCACCTATTTAATAATCAAAAATCTTCTTATTTCACGACGAACTTCTGTGTGCTTGAACCAGCCTGCAGGAAGTAAATGCCGCTGTTGAGGTTCGAAGCATCGAAGCTGTTGACGCCGATGTTGCCGTTGAATGATGCAACTTTCTGGCCAACCATGTTGTAGATAACGACTTCTTCAGCACGGTTGAGGGTGACGTTCATCGTGCCGTTGACAGGGTTAGGATAGATGCTGATTTCGTTGCCGAGACCAACAACTTCTTCAACAGCCCATGTTTCTTCGTCGAGTCTGATCTTCACAGCACGGTATGTGTTGTCGGTTTCGTCTTGGTCTGATGGAGCATCATCGTTCTGGACGTATGCACCTGGATACATATCGTTCTGATAGATGAAGTAAGCGTAGTAGCCTTCTGCATCTTCATAGACGTAAGGAACGAATTGTGGATAAACCATTTCATCCATTGTGTTCATGAAGTCGTTCAGCAAAACGCGAGAATTTTCCCAAGTGCGGCCACCATCGTAAGATGCGGTTCCGAGCAGTCTGCTGTAAGGATAGGTTTCTTCAGCCAAGGCTGGAGTCATGGAAATGTAAACGATATAAATGGCACCTGTTGCTGGGTTCTGAAGGATGGTTGGCATACCCATGATACCTTGGTTGTATTTGCCGTGATTTTCTTTATAGTCGTTATAGTACGAGATATCGCCGTTTTCAAAGTCAACAGCGACTTCACCGCCATTGTTTGTCATTGGAGGAAGGAAGCCGCAGTATTCAGCAACCGGTTCTTCGTGTGTTGCATCTGACCAGTACCATGAAGCGTAAATGTCCTGATAGAGGTACATGCTGTCCATGACGAAAGGCTTGCCAGCTTCGCCAGTGAAACCAACGCAGAGGTAGTCTTCGCCAAGTGGCAATGTTTCGTCCCAGTAAGCTACGCCGCCGACAGTTGGATAGTAGCCTGAAGTGCCTGATTCAATGTCTGCTTGGGCAGAACCGTTTGTGCCGTTGAATTCGTAGGCAATGTGAAGCTTGTTGTTTGCATCGAAATAAGCATCAACCCAACGTGGGAAGAGGAATGCAAGCTGGTCTTCAGGGAATTCCTGGTCAAAGCCTGGGTGGTTGTAGTAAACCACTTCGTCCCAGGTTTCACCGTTGTCGTCTGAATAGATGACCTTACCATCGCACCAATTGCTGTTGATGACGGCAGCAACACGGTTCGGACGGCTGTAGTCGATAGGCAGGAAGTGAGCTTCGTTTGAACTGAAAATAAGAGCATGGTCAGCATTGATTGGGTCAAGTACAACGTTTTGTTTTGTCCAGTCACCGTCTTTGAACTGGAAGTAAATCAGTGGTTCGAAAACGCCGGCAACATCAAAGCCGCTTGCAGTGGCAAGGACATGGATGATGTCGTGGTTGGCGCCAGAGGTTTGTACTACTGGCCAGGATGGACCGTATGTGTTGTCAAGGTAAATCGGTTCTTCCCATACACCACCGTTGCGGAAATCTTCGTTGATGTAGATGGCGCATGCCGTAGCAGTGTGGGCAGCTACGACAAGACCGTTTGCACCATAACGTGCGATGGTGCCGAAACCTGTCTTTTCGCTTTCAACGCGGCCTTCAGAAGGAGTCCATTCGCCTGTGGCTGGATCGAATGAAGCGATACCAGTACCACGGTCAGTGAAAGAAGCGTTGCTTGCAGTGGTCCAGCAGGCTGCTGCAAAACCATCTTCCCATGCAACGGTCTGGTTTCTCATGCCGGCATTGGTCTGCCAGTCGTAAGTGGTGTAACCCAGTTCGATTTCTTCAGGAACCAGCATGCTTCTGGTCTGGGCAGGAATGGTGTTTTGGTTGTTGTAGGTCTCGAGACCTGTCAGTTTGATGGCTTTTTCAGCCTTTGGAGTTTGTCTTTCGACTCTGTTTTGAACTCTGTTTTGAGCCATGCCGCTAACTGCGAGACCCAAAATGAGTGCCATTGTAAATACTCTTCTCATGATTAGTAAGTTTTAAGTTAATAATAAGTGAATTGCTTTTTATCAAAATTTAATGCCGCAAATATAGTGTTTTTTTCAAATTAATTAAAAAAAAAGAGGCCCGAAAGCCTCTTTTTTTATGGGTGAAATCCATGGATTTATTTCACGACGAACTTGATTGTGTTTTCAAAACCATTAGCCTTGACGGTGACGAAGTAGATGCCGCTGTTGAGGTTACTGATGTTGAGTGAAGGTGAGTTGATACCAGCAGAAATGGTTCTGTTTTCTTCCATGACCTTTTGACCGGTGATGTTGTAAACAGCGATGTTCGTTTCAGAAGCCTGAGAAGCATTGATTTCAACGTTCAGGACATCCTGAGCTGGATTTGGATAAACACGCACGTTGGTCATAGGATTGACAGCTTCGCTGACGTTCCAGCCTTGCATGTCAGGGGTGAGTTTGACAGCCCAAATCACATTGTCGGTTTCGCCGCCTTGTGGGTCGCCGTCGTCGAGAACCAGTCCGAGTTCATTGTCAGCTGAATAGCCAACCCAGAACGAACCGTCGTAGGCATTGCTGCAGGCGAATGTAGGATAGACTTCGTCCATCATGTGCATGAAGTCTGATGACAGGTGGTCATAATCGTCGAACCAGGTTCCTTCGCTGTCTCTGTAGGTTACGTAAGCACTTCTGTAGTAGAAGTTTGAAGTTTGGTCTGCTCTTCCTTCATCGAGGCATGAATAAATGATGGCCATGTTGCCGTTTTCGTCAATGGAAATGCCAGGTGTTGTTGAGATACCGTAGTTCACGTATGTGAAGTGACCGTCCCAATATTCTGTGTAGTCGACCATGCCGTCGCCGGTTTCATCAGGCCAGCCGAAAAGATGGAGGTGCTGTTCGCCATCGGCTTCTGCCAAAGCTGCGAGACGTTCGTCCATCAAGGTGTTTGAAACGCCGCCGATGCCGTTGGAATTGTCGAACTGAGAGTCGCCACTCCATTCGCCGAAACGAAGAATGTCGTGTCCGCCTTTTTCGTTCACATATTCTGAGTTCCAGTAAACGATGGCGTCGGTGTAAGGCCAGTAGGTGATATAGCCGAAACCGCTTTCTGGAGCCGGAGCGAAACGGGTGAGGCCGAATGCAACGTGAACGGTACCATTGTTATCAATGGCGATGCTCTGTGAGTTGTCGTTTGACCAGATGGAGTCGGTTTCGCTGGTGATTTCGTCCTGATACCAGTCGAGGCCGCTTCCGTAAGGGAAGTGGGTGACGACTTGCTTTTCCCAGGTTTCGCCGTTATCGTGTGAAATGATGTAGAACATCTCGTAGGTCATGCCGCCGAAGAGGATGGCGATGTTGTCGCCGTTTGAAGCCATGACATAGTCATCGGCACCGATGTTGTTGTAATACAAAGCTTCGTCGACTTCCGGAGGGGTGACAGGCTCGCTCCAGGTGAGGCCACCGTCGGTTGAACGGCTGTACCAGTTGTGGTAAGCGCTGTTGCCTTGGTCATCGGAGTAGGATTCGGTGCCAACCATGTGGACATATTGTCCGTTGCCTGAAGCGCAGACTCTTGGCCATTGTGGCTTTTCGAAGTTGGTGATGAGCTCCCATTCGCCTTCGCCTTTTTTCTCTCTTCTGTAGATGTTGGTGCCTGTTGCGTGTGAAGCCATGATTTCAGCATCGCCGGCAGCGCAAATTGACGGCCAGCCTGACTTGATTGCTTCAATACGTGCTGATGGCATTTCACCGAATTCGGAACCGTTGTAATAGTTGTAACCGGCACCACGGGTGTTGTAAGGGCTGTCGTCTGAGCTCCATGTGGCGACTACTGAAACAGTGCCGTCAGGCCAAACGGCGATACGGTTGCCAATGCTGCCGTTGCTCTGCTTGTCGTAGCGGGTTTGCATGGTTTCAAAATCCTCAAAGCCTCTGGCTATTCTGTGTGTGGCTGCCTTTGGTGTTGTAGGAACTTGTTCGAAGCTCATTTCAACGGTGTTGTCGTCTTTTGGGTCTTGAATCTTTGTCAAGACACCTTGCTTTGCAATTTCACCTTTCTTGAGGGTGACTCTTTGTGCAAAACCAGTTGATCCTATTGCAAGGATTAAGGAAAGAAGTAAAACCTTTTTCATAGTGGTTGATTTTGATTGTTAATAATTTGAATACAATGCAGCAAAAATAATAAAAAATCATAAACGTCGAAAAAATACATATTGTTTTATGCTTTTTTTCGACTTTGATATTGCAATCGGGAACAAGTTGACCCGAAGCGATGTTGTCTTGTAATTATAATAGGTGGGCAAATTTAGATTACATTTAGACATTTGGACATTTTGACTTTTAGACTTTTAGACATTTAGACTTTTGAACTTTTAGACTTTTGAACTTTTGAACTTTTAGACTTTTGAACTTTTGAACTTTTAGACTTTTGGGTATTTGTACAATTTACTGACTGATAACCGATGACCAACAACTGATAACTGATAACCGACAAATGATAACCAATCAATGTTGCAGTATAATTTTGACCACTTACTTATTTGCCTTAATTTTTGTGCTTTAAAGACTTTAGGATGCTATTGTGATGCTAATTTTGAAATTATTGAAAAAAAAGTGGTTTTTCGTCCTTGAAATCTTTGAAAAAGTATATTTTTGCAATTTCACAAAACATTTCGAGAGATGGCTATTATCACACTAACAAGCGATTGGGGAACTTCCGATTATTACGTTGCGGCAGTAAAAGGCAGGATTTTGTCATATTTGCCAAATGCTACTATTGTTGATGTGACGCATAATATTGAGCCATTCAGTATCGCTCAGGCTGGTTTTACGTTGAAAAACTGTTACAAAAGTTTTCCCGAAGGTTCCATCCATATCATTGGTGTTGAGACCATTGAATCGGATGAGCAGCCTCATGTTGTGGTGAAAGCCAATGGACATTATTTCATTTCCACCGATAATGGCATTTTCAGCCATATTCTTGATGGGATATTTGATGAGGCCGTTTGTATTGATGTTCCGCAAGACACTGATTTCTTCACCTTTGCCACTCGTGACCGTTTCGCAAAAGTGGCTGCCATGATTGCTCAAGGCGAGCCTTTGTCGAATATTGGCGCGCAACGCGAAAACCTTAATCTTGGCGGTGGTTTTTGCCCTGTTGTCAAAGGCAATGCTATCGAAGGTGTGGTAAGGCATATTGATTCGTATGGCGACCTGATTACGAATATTTCGAAGGAAGTGTTTGAAAATGAGCGTCGTGGGCGTCGTTTCTCTATCAAAGTGAAAGGAGAACTTTATACCATTGATCGAATATCCGATAGTTATTTGGATGTCGATGTGGCGGAACTTGTGGCTATTTTCGGGACACACGGCTACTTGGAACTGGCATTGAATCAGGCAAAATTGGCAACGCTTTGTGGTATTGAGCAGGATTTCACCATTAAGGTTGTGTTTTACGATGATGACGATAATGGACCATCCAATTCGGGATTGCTGTTCTAAGTATCTTTCCAACGCAAATTACGGATAGTTATTCATAAATCTTTGTTTCTGTAAAGTGCGCCTTTGGCGGGAGACAATAAATGCGGAGGAATTTTGGCCAGTAAATTAGAGTAAATTTTTTCATGCGCCAGCCAATCTGTGGAATTTATGCGCTTGCGCATTCAAAAATTCATCTGTATAATCTGTAAAATCTGTAGTTTATTGAAAATCAGCGTAATCTGCGGTGTAAAAAATCCTCTGCGGAAATCAGTAGTTATCAAATCTTTTTCTTATCCAACCGCTGTTCTAAAATCTGATACAATTTCCAGATTATCAATCCGATAAGTATGCCCAAAACGGCACCGCAAAGAATGTCGCCAGGGTAATGGTAGCCGATGTAAATGCGGCTATAACTCGACAAAAACGCCCATGCAAAAAGCATCCAGCCGACCCATTTGCTTTTTTTTCGGAACGCAGCAGTCAGGAAAGTGCCGATGGCAAAAGTGTTGGCGGCATGTGATGAAACGAAACCGTAATGACCGCCCGCCATGCCTTTTGGAAGGTTGATTAAATCTTGAAAATCAATATTGTAGCAAGGACGTAAACGCTGAAACAAAGGCTTGCAGACATGAGCCGACAACTGGTCGGAGCAAAGCACGACAAGCCCGACAGCGAGAAAAATCAGCCAGCAACGCTTGCCGTATTGTTTCACTGCAAGGAAAACCAAAAGCAAGTAGATTGGCAGCCAAACCCACATTTTTGTTATGGCAATCATCACGGGGTCGAGCCAATCGGCGCGAAGTCCATTAAGAAAGAGAAAAAGCTGGGAATCGATGTCGGTGAAAAACTCCATTTTTATTCCTCCTCTTCCTCAATGCCTTTGTTTAACATGTTCCAAATCAAATCTTTAAGTTCTACAATGCCTTGACCAGTCACGGAACAAATGAAAGCATGCGGAATCTTTTTCGGCAGATGTTTCTTGATTTCCTTAATGGTGTCCTCATTGACCAAATCGCATTTCGTGATGGCAAGAATGCGGTCTTTGTCCAACAGTTCGGGATTGTATTTTTTCAGTTCGTTGAGCAAAATATCGTATTCCTTTTTCACATCTTCGGAATTGGCCGGCACCATGAACAGCAAGGTCGAATTGCGTTCAATGTGCTTCAAGAACCTGATACCCAAGCCTTTGCCTTCGGCAGCACCTTCAATGATGCCAGGGATGTCTGCCATGACGAAACTACGATGGTCACGATAACCGACGATACCCAGATTCGGCACTAAAGTAGTGAAAGGATAATCGGCGATTTCGGGCTTAGCCGCTGAAACTACCGACAAAAGTGTTGATTTTCCAGCATTTGGAAATCCGACCAGACCGACATCAGCCAAGAGCTTCAGTTCCATGGTAATCCACTCTTCCTGAGAAGGCTCGCCGTGCTGGGCAAATTTCGGAGCCTGCAAAGTTGAGGTCTTGAAAAACGCGTTGCCTTTGCCGCCGCGACCGCCTTTCAGCAGCACGATGGTTTGTCCATCTTCGGTGATTTCGCCCATCATCTCGTGAGAATCGGAACGATAGGCAACTGTGCCGAGCGGCACATCAATGTAAATATCGTTTCCGGCAGCGCCCGTGAGTTGGTTTTTGCCACCAGGCACGCCGTCGCCGGCCACAAGGTGTTTGGTGTAGCGCAGGTGGAGCAAGGTCCAAAGTTGCGCATTGCCACGGAGAATGATGTCGCCGCCACGGCCACCATCGCCACCGTCAGGACCGCCTTTCGGGATGTATTTTTCGCGGCGGAAGTGCATCGAGCCTGAACCGCCTTTTCCTGAGCGGCAGAAAATCTTCACATAATCAACAAAATTTGAAGTCATAATCTGTTTGTTTTTAGGATTTAAAACTCATCAATAAATTCCACGCCTTCATCGTCGTCGTAAGTGCTGCAATCGAAATTCAAGTCGACGTTTGGAAGATTCGGCTTCGTGAAATCGCCTTGACTTACATGGAGGTTCGGGTCGTTGTAGACTTTGCGCATGTAATATGCCCAAATCGGCAAAGCCGTATGTGAGCCTTGTCCCAAGTCGGTGCTTCTGAAGTGAACGCTGCGGTCTTCGGCACCGACCCACACGCCAGTAGTCAAGTCAGGCGTAATGCCCATGAAATAACCATCGCTTTGCTTCTGTGTGGTTCCCGTTTTGCCGGCAATCGGATTGTTGAAACCGTATGAATAACGCAACCGGATACCCGTTCCGCTTTGTACGACGCCCTTCATCAATTCAACCATTTTGTAAGCGGTAAGTTCGCTCATGGCTTCCGATTCTTCAGGCATGAAACGCTCGATGACGTTACCATTCTTATCTTCAATGCGTGTGATGAACATCGGCTTGATGTAAACGCCCTGATTGGCGAAAGTACTCATGGCGCCGACCATTTCGATGAGTTTCAAGTCGCAAACGCCCAGGCAGATGGAAGGCACGGCTTCAATCGGTGATTCTACACCCATGCGGCGCGCCATGCCGATGACGGCTTCCGGACCGAAACGGTTCATCAGATAAGCCGAAATCCAGTTGTTGGATTGTGCCAAAGCCCATTTCAAGGTGACTTCTTCGCCGATATGTTTGCCTGAATTGTGTGGCTCCCAGAAGGTTCCGTCTTCAAGCTGAATGCTGTACTGAATGTTCGGAATGCGCGTGCAAGGTGTGTATTCGCCTTCCTGCATGGCCAAGGTGTAAAGGAAAGGCTTGAAAGTGGAACCCACCTGACGGCGTGCCTGCGTGACGTGATCGTATTTGAAGAAACGGTAATCCAAACCACCGACGTAGGCTTTCACATGGCCCGTGTGCGACTCAATGGAAACGAGGCTTGCCTGAAGGAACCATTTGTAATAGCGGATGGAGTCCATTGGCGTCATGACGGTGTCAATCGGGCCATCCCAAGAGAAAACGGTCATTTCGACAGGGCGATTGAATTCGGCTTTGATGGAATCCATGCACATACCTGCGTTTTTCAAAGTGCGGTAACGTTCGGTGCGTTTCATGGAGGTTTCCAAGATGTGGTCGATTTCATCTGCTGTTATATTATAAAAAGGTGCGTTTTTCTGGTTTTTCCAATGTCTGTAAAACATAGGTTGCAATTCCTTACCCATGAATTCCTTAACGGCAGCTTCGGCATGTTGCTGCATACGCGAATCAATGGTTGTATAAATTCTCAATCCGTCGCGGTAGATATTGTAAGGCCTTCCGTCTGGATGCGTGTGGCTTTTGGCCCAATCATTGAGTTCGCCTCTCAGAAATTCACGGAAATAGGTGGCTTGACCGCTGTTGTGGTCCATCACGTTGAAGTGCGACATGTCAATCGGAATCTGTGAAATGGAGTCGCATTCGGCTTGGGTGAGATAACCGTTGTCGGCCATTTTTTTCAAAACCAAGTTACGGCGACCAAGGGAATTGTCAGGATTGCGGACCGGACTGTATCGCGTCGGTGCATTGACAACGCCAGCCATCAGTGCGGCTTCCTCAATGTTCAGCTCTTTCGGCGACTTGTCGAAGAAAGTCTTTGCCGCCGAGCGTATGCCATAGGCATTGTGGCCAAAGGCGACCGTGTTGAGGTACATGGCGATGATTTCTTCCTTCGAATAGTTGTGCTCCAGTTTGGTAGCTGTAATCCATTCTTGGAATTTGCGCAAGACAAGTTTCGGTGTGCTGAGGTTTTCGCCGCGCGGGAAAAGATTCTTTGCCAATTGCTGCGTGATGGTACTGCCGCCGCCTTTCTTGTTACCGGTCAGAACGCCGAAAGCAACGCGGAACAAGGCTTTTTCATCGATGCCGGAATGTTCCGTAAAACGTTCATCCTCAATGCTTACCAAAGCCTGTGGAATGTAGGGCGACAATTCTGCATAACGTACGTTTGAACGGTTTTCGACATAATAAGTGCCCAAAACCTTGCCATCGGCTGAAATGATTTCGGTGGCGAGATTGGTCTGCGGGTTTTCCAGTTCCTCGAAACTCGGCATGGTTCCGAAAACGCCCGTTGCGACGCAAATGAAAAACAGAACGATAAACGCTAAAAACGCGCCAAAAATAATCCAGAGATTTCTGATGGCTTTTGAGCTTCCACCGTTTGCCTTTTTTTGTTTATTATCCATAATTTATTGTTTTTCAATGTATAAGCCAACATCGGAAATGCCTTTCAGCACAGGTTCGCGCATGGCTTGCTCGATTTCGAAATGATAGGAACCAACCAACGGGAACTTCATGTTGGGCATCAGTATCTTACGCAAATCCCTCATGCTGCCGCTGCTTTTGCCAATCCATTTGCCTTCGGGCGTAGCCAAAGTGATTTCGATGGTGTCGCGGGTGTGGTTGCCGTTGGGCATGGCAGTATTCATGAAGACATAAAGATTGCTGTAACGGTATGTCTCTAAATGCCGCACATCGATGCCAAAAGCATACGCGCTGAGCGTGTCGGAAACCGTGAGGTCGAAAGTGGCCTTGTTGTCCTGTGCCCATTCCGCTTCGGGCAAGACAACCCTTTCGTTGTAAACGTCTTCTCCACAGGAGATTAGTCCGGCTGTCAGCAAGATGGCAATGTATAGAAGTGATTTTTTCATTGCTGTTTTCGTTTAGTCGCTCATCTTCTTCAGGTCGTCGTCGCTGATGAAGCCTTCATTGTTGTTGGTGTGCTGTTCGGTGGTGATGGCGTAATCTTCAAGTTTTGCAGGCTTTTGCCCTTTCTTGTTGAGACTGATGATTTCCTTGACCTTTTCGACTGGCAGAGCCATAATGTTGCTGCGGTCGGTGGTGTAGGAATACCAGGCAATGCCTTTAAGGAGGTCGTTTTTCTGATGAATGGCATCACCGCTTTGGAATTTCAGTACGATGTTTGAATCAGGGAAGGATCTCAAGGCATCGACGTAGGCTTCGTATTCGAAATTGAGGCAACATTTCAGTTTGCCGCACATGCCGGCCAGTTTCTGAGGATTGGGCGACAATTGCTGGACACGCGCCGCACCTGTCGTAACGGACTGGAAATCACAAATCCATGAGGCGCAGCAGAGTTCGCGGCCACAGGAACCTAGGCCGCCCAACTTGGCCGATTCCTGACGCACACCAATCTGACGCATCTCCACCCTGACATGAAATTCCTCGGCCAGTTTCTTGATGAGTTCGCGGAAATCGACACGACCATCGGCAGTGTAGTAGAATATGGCTTTTGTCTTATCGCCCTGATATTCAACATCATTGAGCTTCATGTCGAGACCGAGGTTTTCGGCAATGACGCGTGTGCGCGACAAGGTGCCTTTTTCCAGTTTGATGGCAGAAAGCCATTTCTCGACATCGGCGGGACGTGCGCGGCGGTAGATTTTCTTCAT
>JAGHSL010000129.1 GCA_018065885.1 Candidatus Limimorpha equi | reverse complement strand
GACCACGAGAATTTCGGCAAGGTCATTTCGCATCCCGTCGACAAGCGCGAAAACTACATCAAGCGACTTATCGGTATGCCTGGCGACACATTGCAAATCATCGATGGCGTCGTTTACATTGATGGCGAAATGAGCTACCAGCCTGAAAACATGCAACATAATTACAAGGTTGTCACTTCAGGCGGCGGCATCAACAAGAAGATTCTGGACAAATACAACATCACCGAAGGCTACGCCACAAACAAAGCCAACGAATTTGTCCTCAACATCAGCGAAAAAGTGGCCGAAGAACTGCGCAAGCTGCCTTTCATCACCGAAGCAACGGAAATCATCACGCCTGCGGGAGAGGGCACCAACTACGAACTGTTCCCGCATCGCCCAGACTTATATCCTTGGAATGTCGACAATTACGGCCCAATCGTACTGCCAAAGAAAGGCGTCACCGTGGCTTTGAACACCGAAAATTTGCCGTTCTACGAGCGTGTCATCCACGCCTACGAACTCCACGACCTGAAGGTTGAAGGCGACAAGATTTTCATCGATGGTCAACCAGCTGATTCCTACACCTTTGAAATGGATTACTATTGGATGATGGGCGACAACCGCCACAATTCCGCCGACTCGCGTTATTGGGGCTTTGTCCCTGAAAACCACATCGTTGGAAAGGCAGTATTCGTCTGGTTATCATTAGACAAGGAAAACGGCGGCATCCGTTGGAACAGGATGTTCAGAATACCTAAATAAGAATTTTTGCGTAATTTTGCCCATTCAATATAAGAGAAGAAAAAAATGGCAACTGGTAAAAGAGAAAACACATTAAGGGAAAAACCTGCGGAAAAACCGGCAATTGAAGAAAAACCGGTCATAGAGGAAACCCCTATCAAAGAAGAGAAAAAGTCCGAGGATAAAAAAAGCAAAAAGCCTCAGAAAGAGCCGAAAAGCAAGCCTCCAAAAGAGAAAAAGGAGAAAAAGCCATCGGAAGGCAGGGCAAGAATCATCATCGGGATTCTGCTTCTGTGCATGGCAATTTTTCTTTTTGTCGCATTCATTTCATATTTCGGCAGTTTCTTCAGCGGTCATCACCAAGAATTTGGCGCACAAGTCTTTAGCCAGGATTTGAACTTGGACAACCGCACGGGAAGCCTTGGCGCATGGCTCGCCCAGACACTCATCAAGGAATCGTTTGGCATTGGTGCGTTTTTCTTTGTTTACTTAGTTCTTGTCATTGCTTTCAAACTATTGGTCAACAGCAGAATAAGGCTTTGGAGAGTATGGAAATACGCCCTGCTGTCATTAGTTTGGTTCCCATTGTTTTTCGCTTTCATTCCTGCTCCGAAATGTGCCATTTTCGGCGGCGCAACAGGCGCTTGGCTCAACACGAACCTCAGCAATTACATCGGCCGAGCAGGTGTCATTCTCGTACTCGTGTTCACTTTCCTGATTTTCGCCATTTATCAGTTCAACATCACTTTTGCCTATTTCCGCAAACTCAAGGAACAAAGGGCGGCACGCAAGGCCGAAGCCGAAGCGAAAAAGGAAGCATTACATCAAGAAACTGAAAATCAGAATTCTATCGAAGAAAATCCTATCATTCCGAATAACAACGATTTTCATATTGAGGACGAAAACGAAGACGACCTTCCTCCTATCACATCCTACCGCAAAGAGCCTGAAATGGAAATCGTGCCTCCAGTTGCAGAAAACGAGCATCGGGAAAACGTTATCGTCCGCCCGCCAAAGGTTGAATTTGAAGTCGAACAGCCTAAAGATGAGAACGATGTCAACGAACCTGAGTTTACCGTCAGGACCATCACTCATGAAGAGCCGGAAATCGCTCAAATCATAGACATTCCATCGCCCGAAAACGAGACGCCCGTTATCATTGAACAACCGAAAACGGAGCAACCCGAACCTGCCAGTGATGTCAAATTAGTCATCGAGAAAGCCGAAGAGGAAAAAACCGTTGAGCCTGTTCAGGAAAAAGAGCATCACACGGTCGACACTCCTTTCGACCCACATTATGAATTGCGCGACTTCCAATTTCCGCCTTTAGATCTTTTGAAAGACTACGGCGGCAGGAAAAACGAAATCAACAGCGAGGAACTTGAAGCCAACAAGAACAAGATTGTGGAAACCCTTGGCAATTACGGCATTGCCATTGACAAGATTAAGGCCACCATCGGACCAACCGTCACTTTGTACGAAATAGTTCCGGCAGCTGGCGTCAGAATCTCGAAAATTAAGAATTTGGAAGACGACATTGCCCTGAGTTTGGCCGCCTTGGGCATCCGTATCATCGCCCCGATTCCAGGCAAAGGCACCATCGGCATCGAAGTTCCGAACAGCAAACCCGAAACGGTTCCCATGAAAAGCGTGCTGAGTTCGGAGAAATTCCAGACCTCAAAATACGCTCTTCCTTGCGCCATCGGCAAGACCATTTCCAACGAGACTTACGTCTTCGATTTGGCCAAAATGCCTCACATCCTGATGGCTGGTGCAACCGGTCAAGGTAAATCCGTCGGCTTGAACGCCATAGTCGCTTCACTGCTTTACAGCAAGCACCCTTCTGAATTGAAATTCGTCATGGTCGACCCGAAAAAGGTTGAATTGACCTTATACAACCGCATCGAACGTCACTATTTAGCCAAACTGCCTGATTCAGAAGATGCCATCATCACCGATACTAAGAAAGTTGTGCGCACGCTCAACTCACTTTGCATCGAAATGGACCAGCGTTACGACCTGCTCAAGCAAGCCGAATGCCGCAACATTATCGAGTACAACGAAAAATTCAAGGCTCGCCGTCTGTTGCCAACCGAAGGCCACCGTTTCCTGCCTTACATTGTCTTGATTGTCGATGAATTCTGCGACCTCATTATGACGGCAGGCCGCGATGTTGAAGCACCGATTGCGCGTCTCGCACAATTGGCCCGCGCCATTGGCATTCACCTGATTATCGCTACACAACGTCCTTCGGTGAACGTCATCACTGGCTCCATCAAGGCCAATTTCCCAGCTCGTATCGCTTTCCGCGTCATTTCGTCCGTCGACTCCAAGACCATTCTCGATGCCACGGGTGCCAACCAACTCATCGGTAAAGGTGACATGCTTATCTCGACCGGCAACGACATGGTACGTCTGCAATGCGCCTTCATCGACACACCTGAAGTGGAAGCCGTAACCGAGTTCATCGGTGCGCAACGCGGTTATCCAGAAGCATTCATGCTGCCTGAAGTGCCAGACGAGGAAAGCGATGGTGGTAACTTTGATGAAGACGACGGCGACCGCGACAGCCTCTTTGAAGAAGCCGCACATATCGTCGTGCAGACTCAGCAAGGCTCAACATCCATGATTCAACGCAAACTGAAACTCGGTTACAACCGCGCAGGCCGCATCATCGACCAACTGGAAGCTGCGGGCATTGTCGGCCCATTTGCAGGCAGTAAGACCCGTGAAGTAAAAGTTGCCAACGAAACAGCTTTGGAACAGATTTTGCGTGACCTTTATAACAGAGATAACGGAATTTAATATGAAAAAGGTAACTGCAATCATCGGAATCATCCTGACCTTTATGGTTGGCGTACTGCAAGCCCAAACCATGGCCAGCGAATTGGTCAAGAAAACCATCGATAAAATCAACAAGCACAAGAACGTTGAATTTGTCTTCGATTACGACATGAGCAACGAGACTATCGCTGTCACCGAAAGTGCTTCGGGAACTGCATACATGCAAGGCGATGCCTACAAATTGGAAGTCGAAGGTCAACAAATTATTTCCGACGGCAAAACTATGTGGACTTATCTTCCTGACAGTGAAGAAGTCATGATCAGCAACCCAAGCAATGATGAAAACATCATCACACCTATCAAACTGCTCACGACTTACGACAAGAACTACACCATGAAATACGCCAAGAGCAACGAAAAAGGCATCAAAGTCGTTGAAATGAGCAACCCGAAAGGCGAATTCAGCAAAGTGACGCTGAAAATCAACGAGGCGAAACTTGAAATTGTCAGCGCAACCATCAGCAACCGCAGCGGCGATGCTTTCACCATAAAAATCAAAAAGACCGTTTTCGACCAGAATCTTGAAGCAAAATTCTTCACTTTCGACGAAAAGGCTCACCCAAAAGTTGATGTCATCGATATGCGCTAAATGGATTGGGTTGAAATCATAGCGGCAATCCTCGGATTGGTCGGCATCGGATTACAAATCAAGCAAAGCCATTGGTATTGGCTCACCTCCATACTGATGGTTTTGCTTTACATTTATGTTTTCTACCAAGCCAAATTCTACGCCGACATGAGTTTCCAATTTTATTACCTCGCCGTCAGCATTTACGGCTGGTATCTTTGGCTGACCAAGCGCGAAAACAATGACAGCAAACTCACCGTCAACAAACTGACGAAAAAATCATTATCCCTCAGCATCATTGTTTCCGCAATTCTATTCGCGCTCATTTATCTGATTCTGAAACGTTTCACCGACTCGCCCATACCCGCCGGCGACGCCTTCACTACCGCACTCAGCATTACCGCAACATGGCTTTTGGCCAAGAAACACATCGAGAACTGGATCTTTTGGATTGTCGTCGATGCCGTTTCAACCATTCTTTACATTTACAAAGGCCTCTACCCTACTGCCGTCCTTTTCACGGCATTGACGGTTTTAGCTTTCGTCGGCTATTTCAAATGGAGAAAGGAGGGCTTGCAAAATGCTTAAAATAGCCATTCTCGGCCCCGAATCCACGGGCAAAACGATGCTTGCTGAACAACTTGCCGCACATTTTCACACCGATTTCGTTCCCGAATATTCAAGGGAATATCTGAAAGATTTCCATGGAAAATACGGCATTAACGATGTGATTGCCATTGCAAAAGGGCAACAAAGAAGCATTGATGAAGCGACAAAAAGAGACAAAGAAATTCTTATTTCCGACACGGAAGCCATAGTGAACAAGGTGTGGTGCGAATACGTTTTCAACCAAACGCCAAAAGAAATCGAAGACCTTGTGCAAAAGCAAGATTTCGACCTTTACCTGCTTTGCGACACGGATTTGGAATGGACATTCGATCCCTTGCGCGAAAATCCAGATTTGGAAGAACGAAAAACAATCTTCACCCTTTATCAGAAAATTTTGAATGAAATCTGCGCCAACTATTTTATCGTCAGCGGCAAAGGCGATTTCCGGTTAAGCCATGCCCTTGAAGCTATCGATAATTTTTGCAAAGGCGAAAGTGTTTTGCTTTTCAGATAAATATCCCTATTTTTGCAAATATTTTGCAAACTAACCATCAGCAACGGTGTTTAAAAAGATTCTCAATACTTTCGGAACAAAAATCGCAGCTGCAATCATCAACTTTCTGATTGCCGTCGTGCTTTCGCAAACCATAGGCGATGTGGGCAAAGGCACGCAATCCATCCTGCTGACCACCATCACCTTCATCTTGATTTTCTCCGAAATCGTCAGTGGCGAGAGCATCGTATTACTGACGCCGCGCCATACTTTCAAGCAGATTCTCATTCCATCTGCCCTTTGGTCAAGTTTGATTGCGGTT
The DNA here is from genome assembly GCA_018065885.1 of Candidatus Limimorpha equi. Classification (GTDB taxonomy): domain Bacteria; phylum Bacteroidota; class Bacteroidia; order Bacteroidales; family F082; genus Limimorpha; species Limimorpha equi. Next base: position 9,435 of record JAGHSL010000129.1, on the reverse strand, counting down.
ATCATGGGTTTTGCCATCGGGCAGTTTTATCCAGGTTTGAATGCCGATTTGGTCATTCACGTCGCCATTCTTTCGCTCATCTCCTCACTCAGCGGAATCAATTTCCGTTATCTGATTGGCAAAGAGGAAATCAAGAAAGCCAACTACAACACCCTTTTGCAGCCCGTTCTAATTATTTTCACCCTATTGATTTATTACGTCTTTCTGAAAAAGACTGACATATATGGTTATATCATAGCACTTTATGCTGCATACTCAGGTTCTTTCCTGTTGGGCATTTGGATGTTACGTGATGAATATGCAAACTTGAAAATCGGTAAAAAAACCGACTATCAAGGTGTGTTGAAAGATCTTTTCAAATACGGATTTCTTAATCAGACAGGACATTTCGTCCAGTTTTTCAATCTTCGCTTGAGTTATTATCTCCTTGACAACTACATGGATAAGGGACGTGTAGGAGTTTTCTCAAATGCCGTCTCATTGGCCGAAGCCATTTGGATTATCAGCAACAGCATTGCTTTGGTGCAATATGCACACATAGCCAACACCGATGACCGCCGCTATGCGCAAAAACTCACCCTCGACTTGACAAAAATCTGCCTCGCCATCTCCGCTTTGGCGGTTATTGTTTTGGCTCTTTTGCCTCCACAAGTCTACATCTTCGTGTTTGGCGACGAGTTTGGCGAAATGGCCAACATCATCCGAATTTTGGCACCAGGCGTGCTGCTTTACTGCGTTTTCCTAATCTTAGGGCATTATTATTCCGGCATTGGCCGTTACCAAATGAACACCTTTGCCTCGCTTTGCGGCCTCACCATCACTTTCGTCTTAGGCTTTACGCTGATTCCACGCCTCGATGTGGCCGGTGCTGCATTAACATCAACCATTTCCTATTCGGTCAATGCTATTTTCCTGTTCTGTTTCTTCCTTAAAGAATCCAATTTCAAATGGCGAGACTTCATCCTGACCAAAACGGAAGTAACCGATTATTTCTCTGAACTCAAAAATCAGTTTTTTAACAAAAGCTCTGAAAATGAATAAACTGCAAAAATTCGCAAAAGCCATCGGGCTGATTTGCCGTCATCCATACCTGCTCAATCTGGTCCTTCAAGACGAAGACACCAGCAAAGAAGAAGTCATACGCCGTCATGGTTTCGCCGATGGGCTGCCTGTAATTGAAATCAATCAATTGTTCCCTGATTTCAACGAAACGGCGACCCCTTACGCTTATCTTTCTGGGGCGACCATGCCCATCGACATTGCCTTGCTGAAAGCCTTGGCACGCAAATATCAGGTGCAAAACTATTTTGAAATCGGCACATGGCGCGGCGAAAGCGTGGCAAATGTAGCTGATGTCGTTCCACATTGCGTCACTCTGAATTTACCTTTGAAAGACATCGTTGAACTAACTCATAATCAAGATTATGCCGACCTTCATTGCTTCTTCAGCAAATGTCTTAACAACGTACAGCAGATTTTCGGCAATTCCTTGGATTTTGATTTTTCAAAGCATTTTGGCCGATACGACATGGTTTTTGTTGATGGCGATCATCATTACGAAGCCGTGAAAAAAGATACGCAAACAGCCTTCAGGCTTTTGAAAGATGACAAATCCATTATCGTGTGGCACGATTACGCACTTGACCCAGAGACCATTCGCTGGAACGTGCTTTCTGCCATCCTCGATGGTGCGCCAGCCGAAAAACGCGGACACATTTATCACATTTCCAACACTTTGTGCGCCGTTTACTTACCGGAAAGTTTCGAGACAAAAAAACTTGTCCCCTACGAAACACCAGCCAAATATTTTGAAGTAAACATTCACGCACACAGTTGCTAACCAATTACGCCATGAACATTCTGCATCTGTTAAGCTGGTTCCCGACACCCGATGACCCGACCTTGGGAAATTTCTGTTTGCGGCAAATCAACGCTTTGCCTGACGACTGCCACTCCGTCATTCTGTCCGTTTGCGACGGAAAAGACTTAAAACAATCATTTGAAATTCATGAAATCAAAGGGGAAAGGTACACGCACATTCAAATTGCCATCAGGCCGCCAAAAAACAATATTTTGCGCAAAATCAAGATGTTAAGGATGTATCAACATGGGTTACATTACATCAAAAAGAAGTACTTCACCCCCGATTTTATACACTTGCACGTTACATTCCCTTTAGGACAGGTCGCTTTATTGTGGCACAGGCTTTTCGGCTATCCTTACGTCCTCACCGAGCATTGGACCATTTATCAACCTCAGAACCAGCACATTCTGAGAGGCCGACTAAAGCGAAAAATCGTCAACATCGCCAACCATGCTTCAGTAATTTTGCCCGTCAGCCTCGACTTGCAGCGCAACATGGAACGCAACGGCATACACAATCAATTTCAAGTCGTCTACAACCTTGTCGACACAAAGACATTTACAATTGGAACACCAACGCAGAATGGCAAAAAAAGGATGCTCCACATCTCCACCTTGCGCGATGAAGCAAAGAATTTCAGCGGAATCTTGCGCGTCGTGGAAAAACTACGTAAACAACGAGAAGATTTTGAACTTCATGTCATTCACGATTACGAAGCACCTGAATTTAAGGCATTTGTAAAAGAACACGGCCTTAATGATTGTGTCATCTTCCATGGTAAAAAGAACTCAACAGAAGTTGCAGAAGCCTTTTCAAAAACCGATTTCTTTGTCCTTTTCTCCAATTTTGAAAATCTTCCTTGTGTCATCGTGGAAGCCTTCGCTTCAGGAGTGCCCGTCCTTTCCACTAACGTTGGCGGCATAGCTGAAATCGTCAATTCCGATCGTGGCATTTTAGTCAATTCGGGTGATGAAGACGCTCTTTTGCAAGGCATGAACCAAATGCTCGACACCTACGGCAAATACAACCGTGAAGCCATACGACAATACGCACAGCAAACTTTTGCAAATGAAATAATTGGTAAACAAATCTATGAACAGTACCAAAAAGTACTGCAAAATCACAGAAAGCCAAAATGTTAGCGGCAACTAATCGTAAGTTGAATTACAAATCGTTGGTTACAGAATTCTTCATGATTCCAATCTTGGACTTTTCGATGAAATCAATGATAAAGTCACGGTCTTCCGACTCTGGCAAATTTTCCTTAATGTATTGGACAGATTGGGAAACATTCATGCCCACACTGTAAATCACTCGATAAACATCTTGTATGGCATTGATTCTTTCCCTTGAAAATCCTCTGCGCGACAAGCCAATTGAATTGACGCCCGCATAACAGACCGGATAACTCGGTCCCGTCCTGACAAATGGCGGAATGTCCTTATTGACCATGGCACCGCCAGAAATCATGACATGTGCACCGATGCGGACAAACTGAGACACAGCCGATAAGCCGCCGAAAATCGCCCAATCACCCACAGTGATATGACCCGCCAAAGTAGCGGCATTCGCCATAATCACATTATCGCCCAAATAGCAATCGTGGGCAACATGAGTGAAAGCCATCAGCAGACAATTCTTTCCAACAACAGTTTTCCCACTTGCTATTGTTCCCTTGTTCACGGTAGCCGATTCGCGGATTGTGGTGCCGTCGCCAATATAGCAATATGTCTTTTCACCTTTGTATTTCAAATCCTGAGGAATAGCCGAAACGACTGCTCCCGGGAAAATCTTGCAATTCTTTCCGATTCTGGCTCCATCCATGATGGTGACATTGGGGCCAATCCATGTGCCTTCGCCAATTTCAACATCTTCGCCAATCCATGCGAAAGGCTCAATCTTCACATCCTCAGCAATTTTCGCATTCGGATGAATATATGCTAACGGTTGATTCATCTATTTTAATTATTATGAAATTGCAAAAATAGGAAAATATCCAATAGACGGCACAAAAAAAATCGGTCTCCGACTGAGACCGATTCCTTTTTACTCATTCATCAAATTAACCCAACAAAGTATGTTTGATTTTGCGGGCAAAAGCCGTATTGGAGAAATGTCCTGGTTTATAAGCTGTCACATGGCCTTTTATCGGTTTGCCGACCAAAGTCATATCGCCAATCACATCAAGCAGTTTGTGGCGGGCCGGTTCGTTTTCAAAACTCAGTTCCACATTATTCAGTATGCCACATTCCTGAACCACAACCTTTGGCATCTTGAAAAATGCTGCGATATGATCCAACTCTTCACCGGAAATATTTTTGTCGACAAAGACAATGGCGTTGGTCAAATCGCCGCCTTTGATGAGATTACGGCTCAAAAGCGTTTCCAATTCATGAAGGAAAACGAAAGTACGGCACGGAGCTATTTCCTTTTCAAAATCCTTAATGTCGTGCAAGCAAGCCGACTGTTCATCAAGGACTTTCGTATTGTATTTCACAGACACATCAACCATGAAAGTATCGCTTGGCTCGATGCTCAGTTCAATGCCCAAGACTTCGTTTTTATAGGAAATAGGTTCTTCTATCACGAGATAGTCACGGTCGGCATTTTGTTCAACGATTCCAGCCTTTCGGATGGCTTCGACAAACACCCGGCTACTGCCATCCATGATAGGCATTTCCTCTACATCAATATCAATCAGCACATTATCAACCCCCATACCTCTTAACGATGCGAGGACATGCTCAACGGTATATATCTTGACACCACCTTTTCCGAGAGTGGTGCCTCGTGAAGTATCAATTACATTGTCAACATCGGCTTCGATAATAGGCTGGCATTCCAAATCGATACGGCGGAAACGGATTCCCGTATTGACAGGAGCCGGATTGAAAGTCAACGTGCCCTGCTGACGTGTATGAAGACCAGTACCTTGAATACTGATTTTCTCTTTAAGTGTACACTGTTTTTCTGTCATAGAACTAAATTTGAAGCTCAAAAAAAGCGTGCAAAAATAGGTAAAAAACATTTAAATTCACAAAAAAAGCACTTTAATGAAAAAGGTTTTCACCATTTCGCACAAAAACGAGCCTGAAAGCCAATTATTTTTCATTCTCCAGCTGCGCCAGTTTCTTCTCCAACTCGTTGAGTCTGTTCGACATTTCCTCCAACTGCTTGAAACGCACCGACGAATGCAAGAACTGACGGTAAGGGATGGCCGGCGTTCCCATAAACGAAAGTCCTGGTTCCTTGATGTTGCCCATCACTCCCGATTGGGCACCGAAACTCGTCCTGTCGGCAATATGCAGATGCCCGACGAAACCAGTCTGTCCGCCTACAATGCAGTTCTTTCCAATGTGCGTGGAACCACTGACACCCGTCATGGCTGCCATAGCTGTGTTTTCACCGATTTCAACATTATGCGCCACCATGATGAGATTGTCTAACTTCACACCTTTATGAATATGTGTCGAACCCATCGTGGCCCTGTCAATCGTGGTGTTGGCGCCAATCTCAACATTATCATCGACAAGCACGTTTCCTACTTGCGGAATCTTGTCATAATGTCCATCAGGCTGAGGAGCAAAACCGAAACCATCGCCACCAAGGACCACGCCTGCATGAAGCGTGCAGTTTTTCCCGATGACCGTATTACGGTAGAGTTTCACGCCCGGATAAAGCGTCGTTCCATCGCCGATAACCGAGTTGTCGCCCACATAAACCTGAGGATAAATCTTCACGTTATTGCCAATCGTGACGTTTTCGCCGACAAAAGCAAATTCGCCGAGATAGATGTTTTCGCCACATTTTGCCGAGGCTGAGACAAAAGCCAGCGACGACACGCCCGTCTTTTCCTGAGAAATCTGGTCGTAAATCGCCAGCAACTTGGCAAACGACGCGTAAGCGTCAGGCACACGGATAAGCGTAGCCGAAATGGGAGCCTTTGCGACAAAACTGTCGTTCACAATCACCACCGACGATTTTGTGGTGTAGATGTACTGTGTGTATTTCGGATTGGCAAGGAAGCTCAACATTCCGGGAGCACCTTCTTCGATTTTTGCCACATTGCTGACTTCGGCATTCGGATTTCCTTCAACTTTGCCCGAAAGCAATTCGGCGATTTGAGAAGCAAGAAATTTCATTTCACATATTTTATTTGTTACTGACCACGGCGGAAGGCCTCATCGCGCATCAAAGCAAACGTTCAAAATCGCGTTTCAAGATGGCGACTGCCTGCTCCACGCTCGGATTGGGTAGAGCAACCAAAGTCTGTGCCAAAATCGGTACATCTTCATCCTTCAATTGCTCAAAAGTACTATTTATCTGATTTACAAGTTCTTCTTTTGCATTTTTCACGGCATTCCAAGTGGATTGCGAGACATACAGCTGCTGCGCAAGATTATGTTCAAATTCCTCGCGCACATTCTGCAAAAGCTGCAAATGGAAAGCATCTTTTTCGATGCCCGGTACATAAACGCGCTTCACCAGAACAGGCAACTGCACGCGCTCCAGATAAAGTAGGAAACGCTCGTAGGCTTGCACTTTCAATGGCAGGATAATCTTCAAAGCACTCATTTTCAATTCGACGGCTGGTCCGCGTTGGGTTTCAGATTCTTTCATCTTCAAAAGCCGTAGCAAGATAAAGGTTGCGATGGCGGCAATTGTCACGCCCAAAACCAAAAGGATAATCAGCCAAGTGTTTGTCATTTTCTTTGAATTTGGGCGCAAACTTACAAAAAAGTTGCTTTGGGCGGCTATTTTTCTTGTTTTTTACATTTTTGCCACCTAAATTTGCAGCGTAATAACTTTAAATCTTCGTGTCATGAAAAAATTTTTCCTTACCCTTATCCTCGCCGCATTTTGCGGCATGAGCAGCGCATTTGCCTACGATTTTTCAGCAGTTTGCCCCACGGGACAGACTCTGTATTACAACATTATTGATGCCGTGAACCATGAGGTGGAGTTAGTCTGTCCATTCCCTTGGGGTTGGGATTTCGATGAACCGTTTGGTGAAATTGTTTTTCCAGCAACGGTAACTAATAGTGGCCAGGCCTATACAGTGAAGGCGATTGGAGACTATGCTTTCTATTCATGTGACAGTTTAATAGGTGATTTGATAATTCCTAACTCCGTGACCTCAATCGGTGTTTGTGCCTTTTTCGGAAGCGGTTTCACCGGTGAAATTGTCATTCCCGAAAGTGTGACTTCAATTGGCGAACTTGCATTTTCTTGCTGTTACAAGGTCACATCGCTAACATTCAACGCTACAGACTGCAAACACATAATATCAACAAATCCCTACGGAGTCACATCCCCCTTTTCAGATTGCTCGAACTTAAAGAAACTGACTATCGGAGAATCCGTACAAAAAATTCCTGATTATGCTTTTGCCGGATGCGATTTCTTGGAAGGAGAATTAATCATTCCCAACTCAGTGACCTCAATCGGTGATTGTGCCTTTTTCGGAAACGGTTTCACAGGTGAAATTGTCATTCCCGAAGGTGTGGCTTCAATTGGCGGACTTGCGTTTTCTTGCTGTTACGAGGTCACATCGCTAACATTCAACGCTACAGACTGCACATTTGCATTTTCAATAAATCCCTACGGAGTCGAATTCACATCCCCCTTTTCAGAATGCTGGAACTTAAAAAAACTGACTATCGGAGAATCCGTACAAAAAATTCCTGATTATGCTTTTGCCGAATGCGATTTCTTTGAAGGAGAGCTGATCATTCCCAACTCCGTGGCCTCAATCGGCAATTTTGCTTTTTACAACTGTCGCAAATTCTCCAATGACTTAATCATTCCCAACTCTGTGACATGGATTGGAAAAAGTGCTTTTGAGGCTTGTAAAGGTTTCAGTGGTAACCTTACAATTGGGGATTCAGTAACTTCAATAGGAGATCGAGCTTTTTGTTTTTGTTCGGGCTTCAAACGCAATCTTACGATTGGCGATTCAGTAACTTCCATTGGAGAGCGAGCTTTTTATGATTGCTGTGGGTTTCAAGGTACTCTTACAATCGGCAATTCTGTAACTTCTATTGGAGATCATGCTTTCGAATATTGTTCGGAATTTAGAAGCAATTTGGTTATTCCAAATTCCGTGACTTCAATTGGCAAATATGCTTTCAACGAATGCAATGGATTTTGGGGAAAGTTAGTGTTATCAAAATCCATAATCATAATCGACACAGCTGCTTTTAGGTCCTGCAGTAGACTTTATGGCGACATAGACATTCCAAATTCCGTGTCAGAAATTCGAAGCGAAGCTTTCCTAAATTGCAATGGTTTCAATGGCGATTTAATCCTGCCGAATTCTGTAGAAAAAATTGAAGGCGATGCTTTTAAAGATTGTGCTTTTAGCTGTATCAAAGCAAATTGCAATGAGCCTCCTGTTCTTGGAACAAATGCCTTTGAAGGATTAAACTCCGATTTGCCAATCCAAGTTCCCTATTGTGCTTATGAAGCATACCAAACAACGGATGGATGGAGCCGATTCACTAACTACCAACAAAATCAGCCCTATCGTCTCATTGTCAAAACAAATCTTTCCACAATGGGAACTGCCAACATAATCCAAGAACCCGATTGTGAAAATGATGCCATTGTTGAAGCTGTGGCCTCAGAGGGCTATGCTTTCCTTCACTGGACAATCAACAATGAGATTGTTTCTTATGACAACCCCTACACATTCACTTTAAGCAAAGACACTTACCTCAGAGCAATTTTCAGTGGCTTGGGTGTCGATGACCATGAAATGACTAAAATCTCGCTCTATCCAAACCCTACCAATGGCATCTTTACTATAAAAGGTGAAGACATCGACAAGATAGAGGTTTATAACGCTCAGGGACAACTTATCAGAACTCAAAAGATTTCAGGCGACCGCGCTGAAATCGACCTGAGCAATGCCGCCAACGGCTTGTATTTGGTGCGTGTAACGGGCAAGAAGGGAACGGCAGACGAAACGATTATCATCAGAAATTGACACAACCCTCAAAAACATAACAACATGAAAAAATTTTTCCTCATCCTTATCCTCGCCGCATTTTGCGGCATGAGCAGCGCATTTGCCTACGATTTTTCAGCAGTTTGCCCCACGGGACAGACTCTGTATTACAACATTTACAGTCAAACACGTCATGAAGTGGAATTGACATGCCCAAGGCCTGAAATACATGATGGTTATTGGGAAGGTTATCCGAAACCATACGGTCATGATATTGCATTGCCATCCACCGTTGAACAGAATGGAATTTGCTACACAGTAACCAAAATCAGTTCATACGCATTCTATAAGTGCCACGGACTAATGGGAAATTTGGTCATTCCAAACACCGTAACCAGTATCGGATATCAAGCTTTCTACGATTGCACGGGTCTGGATGGCGAATTGATTATCCCTAACTCTGTGATTCACATTGATACGAAAGCTTTCGAAGACTGCTCTAACCTCATTGGAGGATTAAATATTCCCGAATCGGTAGTTTCAATAGGATCAAAGGCTTTTCACAATTGCTCAGGTTTTACCGGCAATCTTATTATTCCTAAATCCGTAGCTAGCATTGGAA
>JAGHSL010000336.1 GCA_018065885.1 Candidatus Limimorpha equi | reverse complement strand
ATGGCAAAAATAATAATGTATCCTGGTGATAACGGAAAAGAGGCTGTGAAATGGAAAGATATTCAAGGTCAGAATGTTACGGCACTTGATGAAATGAATGTTTTGGTGCTTGGCTCGGGTGGCCGCGAACACGCTTTGGCTTGGAAAATCGCGCAAAGTCCTTATTGCAGAAACCTGTTTATTGCTCCTGGCAATGCAGGAACGGCTGAAGTTGGGAAGAATGTGCCGATTAAAGTCGGTGATTTCGAGGCAATAAAGCAATTCTGTATAGAGCAAGGTGTTCAAATGGTCGTTGTCGGACCGGAACAGCCTTTGGTTGATGGCGTTGTTGATTTCTTCAAACATGACGATGTGCTGAAATCAGTGAAAATCATTGGCCCTGACAAGGTAGGCGCTCAGTTGGAGGGCAGCAAGGCATTTGCCAAGGTGTTCATGGAAAAATATGGTGTGCCGACGGCAAAATGTTGCACGGTGACGGCTGAAAATCTGAACGAAGGTCTCGCTTTCCTTGAAACCGTCAAGGCTCCGTATGTTTTGAAAGCCGATGGTTTGGCTGCAGGAAAGGGCGTCTTGATCCTTGACTCGCTTGATGAAGCAAAGACCGAGTTGAACAACATGTTAGGCGGAAAATTTGGTTCGGCTTCGGCAATGGTTGTAATCGAGGAATTCCTGAAAGGCATTGAAGTCTCAGTCTTTGTCTTGACTGATGGCGAGCATTATGTTTTACTGCCTGAAGCAAAGGATTACAAGCGCATTGGCGATGGCGACAAAGGCCTGAATACGGGTGGCATGGGTGCCGTTTCGCCTGTGCCTTTCTGCACTGATGATTTCCTGAAAAAAGTGGAGGACCGTATCGTGAAGCCGACCCTGAAAGGTCTGAAAGCAGAAAACATCGATTATAAAGGCTTCATTTTCTTGGGTTTGATGAACGATGGCGGCAATCCGTATGTGATTGAATATAATGTCCGTATGGGCGACCCTGAAACGGAAGTCGTGATGACGCGCATTGATGGCGATTTCGCCTTGATGCTGAGTGCCTGTGCTGAAGGTCGTCTGAATGAAGTGGCCTACGCCAAAAATCCAAAGACGGCGGTGACGGTGATGATGGTTTCGGGCGGTTATCCTGAATCTTACAAAAAAGGCATGAAAATGTCGGGCTTTGAAAACGTGAAGGATTGTGTCGCTTTCCATGCTGGAACTGCTTTTGATGCTGAAAATGACGTGGTTACATCAGGTGGACGTGTGATTGCAGTCACGGCTCATGGCAATTCGATTGAAGAAGCACGCGATTTGGCTTACCAGAATGTTGAGAAAATCCATTTCGAGGGTATGAATTTCCGTCACGACATCGGCATGGACTTGATGAAATATGCCCAGCAACAGTTAAACAAATAAACACTAAACATTTAAACTTGTGATAAAGTTTTTTCGGCAAAGTTATATCATTCAGTACATTGTGCTGGCCGTTTTGGCGGTGGCATTGTGGATTCCGGCTTTCGTTTCTGGCACGGTCGACTTGGCTTTGACTTCGCCAGTTACTCCTTTATATAATTGGATTTCAGGACTTTTGGATGTATCGCCGCTTGCCATGATGATTACGGCTTTCGTGCTTATGGTTTTGGAAGCCTTGTTTTTCAATTCCATGTTGGTGGCCAACCAGATTGTTCCAAAAGTGAGTACGATGGGCGCGTTTGTGTTCCTGCTGTTCATGAATTTGACGCTCACGCAGACAAGTTTCTATCCTTTCGCTTTGTCGCTCTTTTTCATTCTTGCCATGCTGCACATTTGCTATCTCGTCTATCAGAGCCAAAATCCCGAAATCTACCTGTTGAATGCGGGCATTTGTCTGGCCTTGGCGACAATGTGCTATTTCCCGTCTATTGTATTGATTGTTTGGATTTTAATCTCGTTGATAGTCTCGCATTTCAGCTCCATGCGTCTGCAAATCATTCCGATAATTGGTTTTTTGTTCCCGTATTTCATTTATTTCGGGGGCACATATCTTTTCGGCGATTTGCCAAGTGTCTTGCAGGGCTATTCCGATTATTTTGCCAACATTTCGCTGGCAACTTCCGGATTTAAAGGAAGATACATTGCGCTGTTTGCAGTGCTGACGGTTTTCGTTCTGATGCCGCTTTTCAATAGTCGGAATTACAGTTTTGAGAAGTCGATTGCAGTGCGTGCCAAAATGACGATGACAGTGATTATGATGCTGTTTTCCATTCTTTTACTCTTCGCGGGCGGAAACCCTTTGCTGCACGGACTGATTTTCCTTGTGTTGGCTGTCATAACCACCTACGATTTGTCGTATGTCGATAAAACCGGTCCTGCCGATATTATTCTGACGCTGTTCGTCGTTTTGATTTTCCTAAACCGTTACCTCTTCAAAGTTTTGTGATTATGGGACTCCTGACGCATTATTCCGATGTCATTGAGGCAGGTTGCGATGAGGCGGGCCGTGGCTGTCTGGCAGGTCCTGTCGTGGCGGGTGCGGTCATTTTGAAAGCGGGAAGTGATTTCCCGGAATTGAATGATTCTAAGAAACTTACGGAGAAAAAGCGGATGGAATTGCGTGAAATGATTATGCGCGAAGCTTTGGCGTATGGTGTGGGAATTGTGACGGCTGCCGAAATTGATGAAATAAACATTCTGAATGCTTCGTTTTTGGCTATGCACCGCGCTTTGGACAAGTTGGTTGTGCGTCCTGAATTTCTGCTGATTGACGGCAACCGCTTTAATCCGTATCGTGATTTGAAGCATGTCTGCATTGTTGGCGGAGACGCTAAGTATCAGTCGATTGCGGCGGCTTCCATTTTGGCGAAGACAACCCGTGACATGATGATGGAGGATTACGATGCACAGTTTCCGATGTATCATTGGAAGAAAAACAAGGGCTATCCGACGCTTGAACATAAGCAGGCCATTGCCGATTTTGGCATTTGTGATTTGCATCGCAAGACTTTCAATATGGCCATCCAACTGAAACTTGATTTGTAATGAATTGAAAAACAATACTTTTATGATGAAAAGGGTAAGATATATGCTCGTCGCAGTTTTGGCGTTTACGTTGTTTGCGTGTAGCGAAAAACTGGAAACATCTGTCTTTGATGTGCTGCCTACTCAAACGGCAATAATGCTTGAATCGAGAAATTCGCATGAATTTGTGAATGTCATGCACCCATATTTTCAATCGGTTGATGTGCTGCAATCGTTTGAAAATGAGTTTCTTGAATATGATTCCATTTTCTCCTCCGATGAAAAGTTGGCTGCATCAGTGAAAAATGCACAATTTGTGTTTTCTGTTTCGAAAATGAATGGAAATTATGAGCCTTTTGTCGTTGCAAAACTGAATAAACCTTTGTCGAACAAGGATTTGAGGAAAGTCCTTGAAGCCAAAGGCAAAAGCCTTGATTATAAGAGTTTAGGCAAATCGGAGTATTTTTGCCTTGATTCACTGTGCGTTTTCACAAGGAGAAACTTCTTGTTTTTCACCCGAAATGAGGTTATGGCTTTGGAAGTGCTCAATCAGTTTGATAGTCCGCAAAAGATGAGTGATGATGCTGATTTTCAGCGTGTCCGTTCCACATTCGGCAATAATGTCAATACGCATGTTTATTTGAATTATTCCTTGTTGGGCGATTTTGTATCGGCTTCGGTTTCTGAAAGATATGCCAATGGTGGGGCGCGTTTGGCATCGCAATCAAAGGGCTTGGCGGCTTTGGATATGCTGGTGAAAAACGAGGGCATTGTCTTGAATGGATATTCAAAGGCTGCCGATTCGGCAATCTATCTGAAACCGCTAAAATATCAGTTGCCTGTACGCAATTCCATAGTCAATATTTTGCCTTACAATACCAAAATGATGTTGCATTTCGGTATGTCGGATTACGCTTCGTATTGGGAGGAAATAAATGACAATCAATCGGTTGATAATTTGCGGAAGTGCTATGGAAACGATGTTGAAGAACAGCTTTTGGCCGGTTTGTCTGAGGTTTCGTATGCCGTTTTTGGCAATGCAGCTTATCCTGTTTTTATGGCGCGTTTGGAAAATCCATCATTGTCCATCCTGTTTTGGACGCGCATGATTTCAAAGTTTGGCGTTTCTGAAACAGTTGAATCACAGGGGTATACAATATTCAATTTGAAGGTTGAAAAGTTTGTTCGTACCGTTTTTGGGCCGAGTTTCTCTGCCTTGAAAAAATGTTGCTATTCGATTGTCGACCAGTATTTGGTGATTGCCAATGAGGTGAATGTGCTTCAGGATGTGATTGCAGCCTATCGTTC
>JAGHSL010000279.1 GCA_018065885.1 Candidatus Limimorpha equi | reverse complement strand
TGAAACTCGAAGCCGAAATTGAAGGCGAAACCGTTTCAATGGGTTGGGAAGGCGAACTTCCTCAGTATGGTATCGAAACGATTGAAATTCCTGTTGAGGTTCCGTTTGGCTCACACAGCATCACTGTGAAAGTCATTGAAGCCAATGGCACTCCTTTCTCAGCTGAATCAAGCGCTGCTGTCAGCTGCCAGGAATGGACTGATATTGAAATCGATGGCGAAGAAACCGAAATCGAACTGCAGCTCATGCAAGACAAGTTCGGCAACCAGATCACTTGGGAAGCTACCGCTTCTGATGGCACTGTCCTCGCTTCAGGTGGCCCATACGCAATGCTGATGGGTGGCACTGGCACTCAGCTCCACATCGAACGTTTCGCAGTTCCTGCAAATGAATGTGTGAAGTTCTCGATTTATGACAATGTCGGTAATGGTATGTGCTGCTCCTACGGCCATGGCTATTTTATCCTTTATGATGCAAACGACAATGTCATCTTTGGTGATGAAGATGATGGCGAATTTGGCAGCGAAGCTTCTACTCTGATTTCAGTCAAGGGTCAAACTCCTCAAGCTACAGTCGGTGAAACTGAAGTTGAAATGGTCACTGAAATTGACGCTAATTTCCTCAGCTCATTGGATTATGTCGGTTATCCTGATGAAGTCGGTTTCGAATACAGAAAGGTTACAAGCTCAACCGTGAATACAGTTGTCGGTATCATCAATGAATTCAAGCAAATCATGGCTTCTGTTGAAGGTCTTGATGAAGCAAGCATTTATATGGTTAAGGCTTACGCCGTCATCGAAGGTCAGACCGTTTACGGCCCAGAAGCTACCTTCAACACTGGTAATACTGGCGTCAATGAATTTGAAAACAGCGTGAAGATTTATCCTAACCCAGCATCGGATGTCCTGAACGTGGCTGGCGAAAACATTGCCAACGTTGAGGTTTACAATGCTATGGGTCAGCTTGTTCTTTCACAGGAAGTTGCTGACGGTCAGGCTCAAATCAGCACGGGTAGCATGAACAGCGGCATCTATTTCATCCGCATCTACTCACAGAACGGTGAAATGCAGACCAGAATGTTCTCAGTCGCCAAGTAATTTGAGTTACTTGTTATAACCCAAAAAGCCGCCTCGTTTCGGGGTGGCTTTTTTTGTGTTTTTCCTCAATTCAAACTTAAATCGTCCCCGATTGCCATTTATTTTGTATTTTTGAAGCCTCAAATTTAGAAGACAATGAAAATCAGAAACATTTTTTTAGTGGCATTGTGCCTCCTCACCACATTCGGTTTTGCACAGAAAAAAGAGAAATACACCGAAAACGACATTAAACAGTTTTATCGCACTATTCAAGGCGACTACAAATCAACGATAAACGACTCAACCTCTGTTTCACTGCACTTTACGCCGATTTGGGAACGCGAGAACGACCGTTTCCACTGGCTTTACATGGAAGCCGTCAACGACTCGACAAAGGAAATCATCGAGCAGAGAATACTCGAAATCAAACCGAAATCAGACAGAATCTTCAAAGTGATTGTCTACAAAATAAAGAACCCGGAAATCTTTGCCGGCAAATGGGCCAACCGCAACTATTTTGACGGATTCACCCAAAGCATACTGAAATGTCACTGCACCTATAAGTTCCTTAAAACAAAAAACTTTGAATATCAGACAGATTTAACGAGCCGCAAATCACTGAAATGCTTCACCAAAAACGACATCATCCATTTCAAGTTTGTGCAAGGCGATGAAAGGTTCTACATCAAACGGCAGATTAAAGGCACATACAACATCAACGGTTACATGTTCCAGAAATTACCGACTGACATCGGATGACAAAAGAAAAACCTCGGAGTTCCGAGGCTTTTTTCATTCATTGCAACTTGAACACCCAAGCTGCCGTACTCTTCAAGTCGCTGTATTTCAACGGAGTTGTATCAATATACAATTTGCCGTCCTTGTATTTCCAAGGCAAAACCTTATTGCAACCCAACATCGTTACCTGCATATTTTCGGCAGGCTTATCAATATTCAGGACCAATTGGTCCTCAGGATATTCCAAGGCGATGGCATAAAGCGCATCCTTCGTTTGGGTGTAACAGACATTCGGCACCTCACAGGAATAGACCGCCGACAAACCTTGACATGGCAACAAGCCACCCGTGGTGAAACACTTCACAATCTGCTTTTTCATTGTCTTTGTCGACCAATACAGTTTCACTGAGGCATTCACATCGCGTTCCTCGTATGAAATCTCAATCGGATGACTGCCTGCCTTCAGTTTGATTTTTGCAGATGTGCTGCGATAGTTTTTCGCTTCCTGAGCATCGCTTTGAATTTCATCAGCTTTCTTTGGATTGTAATCAATCAAAGTCTTTCCGTCTAACACAATCTTCACATTATCATCAACTTCCACATCGAAAACATAAGTATCCGTCTTGTCGACATTCAACATTCCCTTCCAGTTTGCCTTGAAATTGTCGCAACTGATTTCAGGAGCCGGTGAATTGCGCACCCAATCGAAATCAATGGCTTCGTCGACACGATTCACCGTGACTGATTTCATCTCGTAGAATTTCTTATAAGGTCTTGTGCCATAGATGGCTTCTCCGTTGATTTCGAGCCATTTGCCAAGGTCGAGCAGACGCTCCTGTTGCAACAACGGAATCTTTCCATCGGCAGCCGGACCGACATTCAAGGTCATGCCGCCGCCAGCCGCAACCAACATGGCAAAATGTCGAATCAGTTCATCCGAACTCAGGTAATTTTCAATCGGTTCGTTTCTGTTCAAGCCAAATGAACGGCCCAAGCCACGACATTCCGCCCACGGACGGTCAGTCTTTGTGATGCCTGCGCTGTATTCCGGCGTGCGGAAACCGTAATTTGCCCCACTGCCCCAGCGGTCGTTCACGATGGCATCGTCACCAACCTGATTATAATACCACGAAATCAGTTCGGCAGCATGCCACTGCTCAGCGGAATTGTTCCATTCTCCATCCGAAAAAATGATGGAAGGCTTGTATTTCATCACCAATTCCTTGAACTGCGGAATCATGTGTGTATCAACATATTCTGCGATTTCATCATCCGGGTCTTGATACCAACGGTGCAAAGGATTTGTCCATTCCGGCAAGGAATAATAGAAACCCATCTTCATGCCTCGCGCACGGACGGCATCGGTCAGTTCAGCGCAAATATCGCGTTTCGGGCCAACCTGAACAGAGTTCCAATTGGATGCAAATTTACTGTCCCACAAGCAGAAACCATCATGATGCTTCGAAACCAAAAGCACATACTTTGCGCCCGATTTCCGGAAAAGTTCCGCCCATTCATCGGGATTCCACAATTCGGCTTTCCAAAGCGGCGCCAAATCCTGATAAGTGGAATTTTCGCCAAAAACACGCTTCTGAAATTCCTGTCGCGGCGCATCATCGGAAGTCAAGCCACGGTAATACCACTCGGCATAGCCTTCTTCGCTCGCATACGAAGGAACGGAATAAACACCCCAATGAATGAAAATGCCCAATTTGGCATCAGCAAACCACTGCGGATAACCACGCTGTTCTATTGATTCCCATGTAGGCTGCACTTGAGCGCACAAAGGAAAAGAACACAATGCTAACAAACAGAATAATAATACCTTACGATTCATTTTTAACCTAAATTTCACTGTTATTTATCAAATCTTGTAAAGAATCCGCATCTTGCCGGCAATTCCAAATAGCAACAACATAAAGTTTCCCACTATCAGCAATATAATAAATCATCTTTATTGGCTTAACCAATGCCAGCGAACGATATTCACAATTCACATCAGACAAAAAAGGATCAACGGAGCCTGAATGCGGAAAAGATTTCAACCGATTCGTTGCATCAACAAACATCATTTTGAGTTTGTCGGCTTGCAACTTGCCAAAAGTATGAAAAGTATAGCGTAAAACACTGTCAGCCATCAACATGGCGTTATGAGTCCAATTAACTTCCATAATTGAAATCCATGAAATGTTTTCTGACTTCTTCCTCTGAACAAGTCTTACCTGCTGCAATTTCATTCATGCTGACATTCAGCTGTTCCTTCAGTTCTTCCACACCCCATGAGCACGGAATTCTATCCGATTCGGCACGTTTGTTCCTTAATTCAAAAGGAATTCCATCTTCCATAACCGATTTGCGAAGAAAAATGCGAATTGCTGTCGGCAAATCCATGCCAAGATTTTCAAAAACTTCAGAAGCCTGGTTTTTCAAATCTTCATCAATACGCAAATGTAATGTAGTTGTACACATTTTATATATGTTTGTATATTTACTCTGCAAAAATAAAAAATAATTACAAACCATAGCGCAAAATAAATAAAACTTTTTATTTTTGCGATATGAACATTTACCAACTTTTCCCACGGCTTTTCGGCAACAAGAACACCGAAATCCACTTCGACGGCAGCAAATCAGAAAACGGTTGCGGCACCTTCTCCGACATAGATGAGACCGCTCTGAATGCCCTTAAAAATCTGGGCATTACGCATATTTGGCTGACGGGAATCATTCATCATGCCACCACTGGCGAAACCCATCCCGACATCACAAAAGGCAAAGCCGGATCGCCATACGCCGTGACCGACTATTACGACATCGACCACGATTTGGGCACATTCGCTGATTTGGAAGCACTCGTCAACCGGATTCATTGCCAAGGCATGAAAGTCATCATCGACTTCATTCCCAATCATGTGGCAAGAGAATGTAAAGGTTTTAAAGACCTAAACTTCTACATTTTGGAAGACCAGGAATTTGTGACGCCGACAGGAAGCGGTTACAAGGAATTTCCCGCAAAAGCCACAGGAAACGATGTGTTCTCCCCCACCCCGTCCATCAACGACTGGTACGACACCATTAAGTTGAACTACAACGAGCGCGACACTTGGGAAAAGATGCTCAACATACTGAAATTCTGGTGCAACAAAGGCATTGACGGTTTCCGTGTCGATATGGCCGAAATGGTGCCAGTCGAATTTTGGCAATGGGCAATTGCCGAATTAAGGAAAGACTATCAACCAATTCTGATTGCAGAAATCTATCAGCCAGCACTTTACCAGCCGTTTATTGATGCCGGATTTGATTACCTTTACGACAAAGTCGGATTATACAACACTTTGGAAAACATCTTGCGCAACGGCCAGCGTGCCGACAGCATCACGCAAGTCTGGAAAAACCTTAACGGATTGGATAACAAAATGTTGCGCTTCATGGAAAACCATGACGAAGTGCGTTTGGCCTCGCCGCATTTTGTCGGAAACGCATTTGCAGCCTTGCCAGTCGTTGCCCTTTCCGCATTGATGAGCAAAGGTCCGTTCATGATTTACAACGGTCAGGAAAACGGTGAAGAAGCCATTGGCGCACAAGGTTATAGCGGTGATGACGGACGCACCAGCATTTTCGACTACACCAACATGCCGAAACACCAATTGTGGATGAATGGCGGACTTTTCAATGGCGGAAAATGCGACGATGAGCAAAAGAAACTGTTCGGTTTTTATTCAAGACTGCTCAATTTCCGCAACAGCAGCAAGGCCATTTCGGAAGGCGCATTTTACGATTTGATGTGGTGCAATCCTTGGTACAACAATTTCGACCCCGAATTTGTCTATGCCTTTTTACGCTACACCGAAAATGAGCGACTGCTGATTGTAATCAATTTCAACAGGAACGAGTGCCGCGACATACAGGTGAAAGTCCCTGAAGACGCCCTGCAACTCATGGGTTTCCAAAGCCACAACGATTTCGGAATGGGCGGTTTCGAGGGCGAACACGTTCAAATTCGCCTTGCGCCAAGCGAAGTGAAAATCATGGACTATGATTCAAAAGAAAATGTATCTTTGTAGGCAAATTTACAAGCCATGCTTCCTCTCGTGCAACAAGATTCCTGGTTAGAGCCTGTGAGCCGGCAAATCGACGAGCGCCACGAGCGTTTTGAGAACCGCCTGCAATACATTTGCGAACACTTCGGCAGCCTGAAGGCCTTCTCCACGGCGCATCAGTTTTTGGGATTCAACTACGACAAGCGCCGCAAAGGCTGGTGGTACCGCGAATGGGCTCCCGCTGCGCATTTCCTCTCATTGATGGGCGATTTCAACAACTGGAACCGCTACGAATTTCCTTTGGAAAACATCGGCAACGGCATTTGGGAAATCTTTCTGCCCGACAGCCGTTTTCGCGAGAAACTCGTCCACGGAAGCAAGCTGAAAGTGCTGGTGCAATCGGCCATTGGCGAGCACGAGCGCATTCCCGTTTACATTAAAAGAGTCATTCAAGACGAAGGCAACAAGGATTTTGCGGGGCAGTTTTGGAATCCCGAAAAGCCATACGTTTTTGTAAACCAATCTCCCGATTTAGGCGAAACGCCATTGATGATTTACGAATGCCACATCGGCATGGCGCAGGAAAAGGAAGGCATCGGAACTTACAGGGAATTCATCCAAAACATTCTGCCACGCATTAAGGCAAGCGGATACAACACGTTGCAAATCATGGCTATAGCCGAGCATCCTTATTATGGTTCATTCGGTTACCATGTCTCCAATTTCTTTGCGCCGAGTTCGCGTTTCGGCACGCCTGAAGACTTGAAGGAACTCATCGACAAGGCACACGGCATGGGACTGAAAGTCATCATGGATTTGGTACATTCGCACACGGTGAAAAACATCCGCGAAGGCATCAACCTGTTTGATGGCTCCGACCAGCAATATCTGCACGCGGGCGAACGCGGCAACCATAAGCTTTGGGACTCGAAACTTTTCAATTACGGCAAGACCGAAACGCTGCAATTCCTGCTTTCAAACATCCGCTATTGGTTGGAGGACTTTCATTTCGACGGGTTCCGCTTCGATGGCGTCACTTCCATGCTTTATTTAGACCATGGCGTAGGCGTGACTTTCGATGCGCCTGAAAAGTATTTCGGCGAAAACGTTGACAACGATGCCGTTACCTATTTGCAATTGGCCAACCGACTTTGCCACGAACTCAACAAAAGCAACATCACCATTGCCGAAGACGTGAGTGGGATACCCGGTCTCTGCCAGCCAATCTCCGACGGAGGCATGGATTTCGACTATCGTCTCGGCATGGGTCTCCCCGACTTTTGGATTAAGATTCTGAGGGACCAGCCCGAAGAGCAATGGAACATGAACGAGTTCTTTTTCACCATGACCAACCATTTGCCCACCACAAAAACCGTGGCCTACGCCGAATCGCACGACCAAGCCTTGGTGGGCGACAAAACCATT
>JAGHSL010000296.1 GCA_018065885.1 Candidatus Limimorpha equi | reverse complement strand
GCGGCGAAAAGCAGATGGGCGCAGTTTCAGCTGGTCCTTTCGGAAGTGCCCAGATTCTCACCATCACCTACTGCTACCTCAAGATGTTGGGCGGCGAAGGTCTGAAGAAAGCTACCATGGGTGCCATTATGAACGCAAACTACCTGAAGGACAGACTGAAGGATTACTATCCAATCCTTTATACCGGCAACAACGGTCATGTTGCACACGAAATGATTCTTGACATCAACGCCATCAACAAAACCACGGGCGTTGCCGCTATCGACATTGCCAAGCGTTTGATGGACTTCGGTTTCCACGCTCCAACCGTAGCATTCCCAGTCCACGAGACTTTGATGGTTGAACCAACCGAAAGCGAACCTCTGGCCGAACTCGACCGTTTCGTCGACGCCATGATCCAGATCCGCAAGGAAATCGCAGCCATCGAAGAAGGCAAGGCTCCGAAGGGCGACAACATCATTTCACACGCTCCTTACACAGCCGAAATGCTGATGAGCAGCAACTGGGAATTCCCATTCACCCGCGAAGAAGCCGGCTTCCCGATGAAGAGCGATGTTCAGGACAAGTATTTCCCACACGTCACACGCATTGATGATGCATACGGCGACAGAAACTTGGTCTGCAAGATTTGCGCAGAATAATCAAGCGAATTTGATTGATAATTAAACAGGGTGCGCCATCAGACGCACCCTGTTTCTTTATTATTCAATTTTTGTTTTCTCTTCAAGCATCAAGAATCTGTCAAAGTCGCTGACATAGAGTCTGTCTTGAATGATACGGAATTTCTCGAATTCAGTTTCAGCCTTTGCCTTGGCAATTTCAGCCGAAATCTTCCCTGCAATTTGACCAATACGCCAATAATGACTATTCGAAATGTGTCAATTCAATCAAGTCATAATACATCAAACGGGTTTTTAGCGATTCGCCCTGCGTTTCCTCTTCTCTTAAATGGATAGGTATTCTTGATTTTCTGTTGAAAACAAATACTTAAAACCATTTGATTCGTAATAGTTTAACGTATTCCTGTCATTATAAGCATCAACGATTAGGAAACGGCATCCGGTTTTATTTGAGACAACAAACCAAGACTTTATGCCCATAACAGCACTACATCATATTGGCTTTTTTCAGAACAGCAACAACTATTGCGATTTTTTCGCTAAAATCAAGATTGCCAGCGTTTTCAGAAGCCTTTTCCGCTTCATCGACAAAACGTGATGCGTCTTCGCCTGTAAGTGTCGGTATGGATTTAATTGCTAATGCCATAATTTCTTCCTTTTTCGACTGCTAAAATACACATATTATCCGATTTTGCAAGTCTTTCACTTCCGAAACCATATCTTCAACTGCCTGAATTTTACTTCCTCACCGCAGCAAAGTCTGTAAACCTCGTTGCTGATGTAATCTTCATGGCTTTGAATATTTTGCGTGTTGAAGCAAATATTCCACTTATTTCCATTCGGCTTCAAACTGTGCGACGGTCATAATTCTACATTCATTGATTTGGCCAATGTCTAAGAGATCTTTGTCGCCAGACACAAGATAAATGGCATTCGCCCGAACAGCCAATTCCAACAAATAATCATCCTTAGGGTCCCTACGACGCTTCGGGATGTCATCAATTTCAACCATTACAAAGTGCTGATTCATCCATTCTTCCAGCAGGAGCACATTTTCTTCACGGAAATATTTGCGAAGTTTCGGTCTTCGCGAAACTTCCAGTATTTCTTCATTCAACCGAGCCGTAGACACCAATTCAAACCACGGATTATCAAGTAACTCCAACAGGCAGTCAAGTTTTTTCCCAATAAGGAAACTAATCCACAAGTTCGTGTCAATTACCATCCGAACTATCTGGGGTTCATCTTGCGAATTGTTCTTCATACATCTTTTGTCTTACGGCTTCACATTCGGCGATAATCGTTTCTTCATCAAGTTCGTCGGTACGAAATGCTTCACGAATAGCCTTCAAGCTCTCAGAACGCAAGCCTCGTGTCAATTCCCTGCAAAGACGGAAACGGTCTTCATCATCAAGCTGCATGGCCAAAGCCAACAACTGACCGTATGTAAACTGAAGATTCAATGTCGGTGCGTTTGTAGTCATATTGTTTGTATTTTAACAACTGCAAAAGTACACATATTTTCCGATTTTGCAAGTCTTTCACTTCCTATACCTAACAAACGGAAACACCGATTGAAAACGAACACGGATTTGGCGGATTGGCACGGATGTGCTATTTCAAAGACTACAGATTTATAGGATTATACGGATTCTTTTAAAACCGCTGATTGCGCTGATTACGCAGAAATTTTAGTTGCTTGCGCATGAATTGGCACTAATTTTTGCAAACATAAATTACCGTTAATTTTCCGTTAATAATTTGACAGGCAAGAAATTAAAGATTCATTTATGGAAATTTACGTTTTATCTCCGGCTGCCGGAGCTTTATTTCCTCACCGCTGCAAAAGCGGTAAACCTCGTTGCTGATGTAATCACTCAAGTCGCTTAGATTTTCTTTGCTGGCGTTGAAATTGAGAATCATTCCAATTCGTCAAGAATATATGTGACGGCAAGTTTTGATTTTCGATATGGTAAAGCTTCGTTGAGGAGAAAATCATTAAGGTCGGAATCTCCACAGTCGAATGTACTTACGGATTCGTCCTTGCTGAGTTTTCTGACTTTGCAGTTCGAAAGAATTCTATTCCTGTCGATAAGTTCCATCAAGCTAAAATACTCTTTATCAATAGGTAATCAGCAATGCGAGTTTCGCGCTCTTCTTCCGTTTCCTTCTGTCCGCTTTCCATCCTTTCAATGAAGCGTAACGCATCATCACCAAACAAAATAGGAGTTTCTTTAATTGGCTTTGCCATAGTTTTTACTTTGAATAATTCGGTTGCAAAAGTAACAATAATATTTTCAATCTGCAACCCCCAACCTCATTTCCGCATCCTTATCTCCGGCTGCCTGAGCTTTATTTCTTCACCGCTGCAAAGACGGTAGACCTCGTTGCTGATGCAGTCGCTGGTAGGTTTTCTTTGTTGGCACCGAAGTCATGTGCCGACATGTTCTGTAAACTTATAGCCGTTTGGCTTTGATTTGTTGTGGGAATAATATACTTTTGCAAAGAAAATAGGATGATATGGAAAATAAGACGTTCAATATTTATTGCGATGAAAGCTGCCATTTGGAACATGACCATAAAAAATTCATGTTTCTTGGATCGGTCAGTAGCGCATATCCTCAAGTTAAGCGACATTGTAAACGCATAGATGAGCTGAAAAGGAAACATAATTTCTATGCTGAAATCAAATGGTCGAATGTGTCAATGTCAAAACTTCGTTTTTACATTGATTTGGTAGATTACTTTTTCGATACCGACTTGCGTTTCCGTGCCATTGGAATTGAAAAGTCAAAAATAAAGTGTGATGACTTTAATGTTTCGTTTGATGATTTCTATTATAAGATGTATTATCAGTTGTTGAACTATAACATTGACACGTTATGTCATTACAATGTTTACTTAGACATAAAGGATACTTTAAGTGCATTGAAAGTAAGGAAACTGAAAGAAATCCTTAATGTGAGATTCGGTGTATTCCGCAACGTGCAGAACATGCGCTCTGAAGAAAGTTTGTTGATGCAGCTTGCGGATTTCCTCATGGGAGCCATTTCCTATAATGTGAACAACGAGGTTAAGGCAAATCCTGCAAAGATGCAAATCATTGAAAAAATCAGCAAGCATGCTCAGTTGCCTGACCTTTGCAAAACCAACTATTCCGATAAGTTGAATCTCTTTTTCATAGAACTGAAGTAGTATGCCCCTCAATTTGATGAAAGTTTACAACGAATTGCTCGATTTGACGGCCTATTCCGAAAGTCAGAGAAACGAATCGCTGAAACGCATTTTCAATCGCGACATAGCTGGTAATTCGGATTTTTCTTTCAAGACAAAGAAAATCAACCCGACTTCCGCTGAAGGTGAAGATACTATGGAGCGCTTTTTTCGTCACCTTACGACCAAGATAACTGAAAAAAGCATCAACAAAAGAGAATTCGACATGAGCCGGTCGAGAAGGCTGCATTGGATCAAGTATCATGTCGAAGAATTAAAGAAAGACAACATGAAGGTGTTCTCGGTGCAAGAGCCTCAAGGAATCAGAACTTATATCTATGACATGGATGAACATTATGTTATCATACTTGAACCATTGCGCAATAAAGACGAATATTATCTGCTGACTGCTTATTATTTGGAAGGAAAAGATGCCGCCCGCAACAAGATGGACAAAAAATACGATCGAAGGTTGGATGTTCTTAAATAAAGCAAAAAACGCACAACTTCAAGGCTGTGCGTTTTTCGATTTCCTTCTCTCAAATGAGAGATGAACTCGGCTGCAAAGATACACAAGTTTTCTAAAAAGAGAATGGTTTTCTTGAAATTTTTATAGATATCAAGTTTTAATGACCCTGTAAGCCCCTCATTTCCGCATCCTTATCTCCGGCTGCCTGAACTTTATTTCCGCATCGTTGCAAAGGCGGTAAACCTCGTTGCTGATGTAATCTTCAAGGCTTTGCACGTTTTTCTTGTTTGCGCCAAGGTTGAGGATGTTGATGAAAATCTGGTTGGCCAATTCGATGACCACTTTGCTTGACTGCGTGCCCGTGGCCACGACATGAATGGTGATTTTCTCGCCCAAGGCCATCAGACTCATGCCATGCCGCGCCGTGATGACAAAAGTGTCATCATTCGGCACGACATGCCTGAACTGTCCGCACTTCTCAACGGCACGTTTCACCGAAGTGTAAACGCGGCGGGCGGATTGGGTGAATTGGAGAGTGGTGGTGCGCATGAGAATAATCAAATAGTAACACCATTCATTTTTTGCAATGAGAGAGGAAGGTATTTTATTATATAAAAGAAAACGAAATCTGGTTCTTCTTTTGTCTTATCATAATTATCCGAATCTGGAGACATCCCATCCAGTCCATCAATGCAATAATGAATAATGCAATCAATATCAGCAAAATATTCACGCATAAACTGTTTTACCACATCGGTTGCATTCAAGTATGCCTCAACAAGTTTAACTAAAGCATCTTTAAGAACATATTGAACATCTTCGTCATGCCATTTTTCCTCTGTCATATTCTTTGTATGATCAACAATGTCTTTTACACATTCTTTAATTCGCAAAAACGACTCTCTATCAGCGTCTGAAAAAATTACTTTTGCCATATTTATTCTGTTTAATAGTTTATTTCAATTAATTTTCAATCATTTCCATTTCTTTTATCTGATTTCTCGCAAACATCAGGTTGTTCCTTTTCCTTAGCTTCGTTTTCAATACGTGCTTCTTCGTTCTTCTCGTGCAACTTCTTCAAAATATTATCTTTCAACAATTTTTCTTCCTGCTCTTTGAGAACTTTAAGTTCTTCTTTCTTTTTGGCAAAAGCATCAAACAAATCACTGATTTCAAAAACCAAGGAATCATCGCCAACTTTCGCTTTTGAAAGCATCATATCCAAAATGGCATTCTTTATCTCTCTTCCCGAAAAGCCATCTATCATTGAACTTGCCTTGTCAATTTCTTCATCCGTGAAATTATGAGTTTTCGGCAACCTTGAAGGCAACATTTTCTTAATAATGGCACAACGAGCCTGTTGATTTGGCAATTCAAAACGAATATGTTTCAAAATTCTCGATTCAAAAGCCCTATCAAAATTTGTCACCAGATTTGTTGCGAACAAGACAACGCCCGAAAACTGTTCCAAAAGAATAAGCATTTGACTGCGAAGCGAATTTAAGGCCTGGTCCGATCCTTGAGTGACATTCTGAATGCGTTTGCCCAAAAAAGAATCAGCTTCATCAAAAAACAGAACCGAATCCGTTTGCTCTGCAATCGTAAACGCTTTCATCAGATTTTTTGGTGCTTCGCCAACATATTTCGATTCGATTTCTGCATAATTAAGCAACAATATTTTCTTTCCAAGACGATGAGCAATAGCATGGGCACACATCGTTTTGCCTGTCCCTGGGTCACCGTAAAAATTCAAGACGCTTCTTGGAACAGAATCTATTTCCGAGAACCCCCATTTATCATATATAAGCTCCTTACATTCAATCACTTTCAATGAATCAAATAAATCTTTGCTAACGTTTTCTGGCAAAATCATCTGCTCGAAAGTATATTTCGGAACTACAGGAATAAAATCAGGTGTTTCATCTGTTTTTTTCGTTTCCATTGTCTTTGATTTTGATTTGTCATTGGGTTTCATATCCAAAGTAATTAATAAGGTGTGCTTTTTGAAGCAAACATCCCAATCGTCTCTACTTTTGAAAAAATCATTCACCAAAGAGACAAAACCATAACTGCCTTCCATTTCAAAAGATGCGTTATGTTCCACGCGATATGGATTTGCCTCTCGCTTAATGATTTCAAACTTTGGACAAACCTTTATTTGTAATTCTTTTTTTCGATTTAAAGTGTCTTTAACGAATGATTCAAACGAATTTTCGATTTGATTTGCGTAAATCATTTCGCTTGAATCAACTTCTTGTTTTTGAACTATAACTTTTACCATCTTTATTAACTATTCACATAAAGAACCTGACCGACATACAATTCATCAGAGATTCCTTCTTCCGATTTGTAAGTTTTTTCTGCAATAAGCTGATTGTTTGCACCAAAAATACCGACATCGACAGTCTTTGTACTTTTATCTTTGATTTTCAGCTTAATAGCTTTTGAAAAATCCTCTGCAACTTTAGCCTTTAATCTTGCAGCTGTGATCTTTTTCACAATAACTACTGTTGTCGCAACAGCTGCACCACCAGCAACTGCTATAGCAACAATTTTAAGTATATCAAGCCATCCCATATTCAATCTAAAAATTTAACAGGAGCCGAGCCTTAATGCGCGGCTCCTATTTGGTTGCTAATTTAGCACAACTAAATCCTCATTCCCTAACACTTCGAGAAGTTTTTCGTCAAAACCATCACAATAGATTACTTTAACAGGGTTTAATTCATCAGACTCCTGATTAAAAACTCCAAGCACTAATGACTGAGGTTTTGCCGAATTCGTGTTGATGACATCCTTGAACCGACTTGCACGAGCGACAAACGGAACATTTTTACCTTTTACTAATTGCAGCGTTTTAAAATAGCCAACAACATCACTCATTTTCAGATTACCATTTACGGTCTCTGATTCCATAGGAACCTTCTTCTTGCTTTTCGAGACTGCAATTGCAGCAATAGCAATGGCGCCCAAGCCTAATACTACTCCAAGAATTGTTTTCATATCATTGATTAATTTAGTACCACCAATTGTTCATTTCCAAGGACTTCTTTGGTCTGTTCATCAACATCATCCGCTGCTAAATAGCGAGCGTTTTCAATTTCATCAGTTTCAGCGTTATATGTAGCTTCAAAAATGCCCACATTTTTAACTGGAGCATTTTTTATCATATCCTTAAACTGTTCCGGATTAGCGATGAAAGGTATATCCTTATTCTTTATCAGACGTAAAGATTTGAAATAATTGACAATTTCCTTGAAAAAATTCAAGATTCCGTTGATTACCTTTTTCACCAAGTTCTTAACGCATTCAAAAAAGCGCTTTAAAGCTTCAGCAATTGTACTGATAAAACTACTAGCCATAATTTGTATTATTTTAAGATTACAACATCAGATTCAGAAAACAGTTCCTTTACGTCTTTAGACAAACCATCTGCTTCAATGACTACATAATGGTTTTCTTCTTCAGGCAGCAATTCACGGTCTGTTGCATAAGAAAGATACACTTTGAAAGTGTCTTTTTCAAGCGTTTTGTAAGCAACGACTTCGTTGCTGTTGGCAGCCATGTGCTGTTTTGAGATTTCAACAATCTTTTCAACAGTCAGCATCTCCACTTCTTCAAAAGAGAAATCGAGTTTCGCTGCAAGTTTAGCAGCATCAAAAAACTCTTTGGGATTATTTTTAATTTCATCCAAAATTCCATTTTCTCCAAAAAGTTTTTCTTTCGCAGTTTCCCATCCTTCCTTAATTTTCGGGAGGACCGTCTCGACAAACACTTTCTTCAATTCATCGAGATTCATTTGTTTTAAATCCATTTGTTTAATTGTTTGGTTAATACTATGTTAATTTGCAGTTTTCTATCCAATTCTCTCCACATCCAACCAAGCCATGCTCAAAGCGCCGGCTTTCCTGATGTCGATTCCGTAAATGCGCATGAATGCATCCACGACGGGTTGTCCGCCGTTGGTGGTTACGGGGTTGCTCATGCTGTTTGTCACCACGTCAACGCTCATGCCGCGTTCTATGCGGATGCCGCTGGTGATTTTGCTGTTTTTTACCGTTATTCTGTATAACATAATGATTTCGTTTTGCTTGGAAATAGCATGGCTACTCCAGATGTTGCTTTTTTTGCCAACAAATCTCACTGAAACCGGCGTTATTACCTCATACAAGAAAGCGTGAGACTTATTCACTCCGCCTATCTGACTGTAGGTATCGCCAAACACCTGTGACTGAATAGACTACGTTGCAAAATTCTCACGCCTGTTTCCTTGCCAAGCACAGCGTAATACGCACTGCCTCGGCAGCAAAACAAGAAATGAGCATTTGTTTTAGTCCCCAGTCGTTCAAATTTGGCGATTTTCACAGTCAAGGGTCTGTAAATGCTTCCTTCCGAACCGAGATTGCTCCCTCGATTCAGCCGCAAATATAGACAATTTTCAAACAAATGCTCATAAGTCCAACTTTTTTAGTTTACAATTCAATTATCATTTGGCAACCCACATACAAGAAAAGCGTGAGATTTGCCTCCTTCCGCCGACTTGCAGGCATCGCCAAACACCCTTACGGAACGGAAAGAAACACTCATCCCACGCCTGTATCTGAAAAGGTGCGCAGGCCGTGAGCCTTTGCGCCGTAGTCAAAGACAGAAAATGAGCATTAGCCTCGTGTCCACCGTACTGAAATTGGCGATTTAGCAAGTCTGGACATCGCTCTAAAGCTGCCGCAAAAGTAGCGTTTTTTCGGCTAAT
>JAGHSL010000073.1 GCA_018065885.1 Candidatus Limimorpha equi | reverse complement strand
TCGAAAACAGACAAAGAAAATGACAAGTAACGGCTTTTGGCTTCTGTCAACTGGCCTTTGGCTCAACAAATCCTTAACACACATGTAAGACTTTTGATAATGAACAATCAGGCCAGTAGCTAAAAGCTAACAGCCAGGAGCCAATAAAAACAAAGAAAATGACTATCAGCAAAATAAAAGCCGTTTATTTCAGTGCAACGGGAACAACGCAAAAAGTTGTCCGCCAAATTGTTGCTACCTTATCCAACGAATTGAATGTTCCTTCAGAGGAACTTGACTTTACACTCTTGCCAAACCGTCAGGAGCCGATGGTTTTTGAGGCTACGGATTTTGTTGTTTTTGGCGTTCCCGTCTATGCCGGACGTGTGCCAAATGTGTTGGTGAAATACCTGAATACCATGCAAGGCAATGGTGCGACGGCTTTATCCGTAGCTGTTTACGGCAACCGCGATTTCGATGACGCCCTGATGGAAGCCACCGATATTTTGGAAAACAGCGGCATGAAAGTCATTGCTGGCGGCGCTTTCGTTGGCGAACATTCGTTTTCAACCACTTTGGCGGCAGGCCGTCCCGATGCCGATGACTTGCAAAAGGCTGCGGAATTTGCCCAATTAGTCGCTGAAAAAGTCAAGCGAAACGACTTGTCGAAGCCACAAATCAAAGGCGTGCCCTATCCATATCGGCAGCATTATCAGCCGAAAGATGCCCAACAGAATAGTTTCGATATTCGCAAGGTAAAACCTTTGACTTCAGAGGTTTGCGTGAAATGCGGCTTGTGCGTGAAGGTCTGCCCGATGGGTTCCATCAATCCGGAAAACGTGGCGGAAGTAACGGGCATTTGCATTAAATGCGGTGCCTGCGTCAAGAAATGCCCAACCCACGCCAAGCATTTCGATGACCCGAACTACAACTACCACAAGACGGAACTGGAGAAAAACTACCAGCGTCGCGCTGTGGTGGAGTGGTTTGTGTGAGATTATTTTCCGTATCTTGCAGAAAGTCTATCTCTGTATCTTTCAGCAATTTCGCTGGCGATAGCCATTCCATCGCCAACAGGCTCTGCATTGAACTCATAGAGACGCTCGCGCCACCATTGACCTTCGTATTCACAGATACGCTTGTGGTAAGCCTCTTCGTCAAACGGCACATTGGCTTCGATGGCGGCATTGACATCCTTGAAGAATTCCTTCCAACGGTAGGCATAATAAGTCTTGGTCAAACCGGCCCATGAGCGGCTGCCGTATTCGTTGAGCAAAGCATCTTCCTCGCCCCAAGTCGTGATGAGGTTGCGGGCATTGCTCTCGAAATAATCCTTATCCTCATCGGTGATGCCGATGGCGCGTGCATCTGCAATCCATTTGCCGACCAGAAATGCACTTTCGGTGTTCAGCAAGGTGTCCAAATCGTCAAGGATTTCAGTCATAATGACTTCGTTTTCATGCAGTTTTTCATAATCGCCATCCTTATAGGCTGCCACATATTCCTTTTGCAAATCGCTGAAATAATTGCCTAACATTTGGCGGGTGACGTTCACCACATCGAAATGCAAAGCACGGCTATCGCTATCAACGGCAAGCAGTTTGTCCAAAACGTTCAGCAGATCAAGATTGTTGTATCTGTAGCGCGGATTGACATAATACTGATGATAAGCGCCCATCGTTGGCCGCGCATTGACCATCACGCACTGACCAGGCGTTGAAGGCCAGTTGTAAATGCTGTCGGCCAAGAGTTTCCAAGCCTCGCGCATGTTCGGGTCTTCCTTTCCGGCGCGTTGGTCGGCGAGTTTTTCAATCCAGGCTTCCTTATCGGTGTGCAAATCGCCCGTCCAAGCCTTTTCAAAGACGTATTCATACATGAAAGGATTGCAGTCGAAGCCTTCCAAAGTAGAGCCGATGCCGCAGAAATTGTCACCGCCCTTGTCGAAAGCGCGTTCAATCCTTGCGTTGATGGTGTCGAGGTTTCCAACCAACATTGAATTGCCGCCGAAATTGCCCAGATAGCACCAAATGTAAGGCACGCCATAATAGGAATCGGTGCGCTCCCACACCGGCTGACGGTCGCAATAATAGTCAAGCAGAAGCTGTTTTTCCTTCGGGAAAGAGGTGATGTAGGCCTCAATGCGGTTATCGACTTCCCAATATTGGCGCTCGTTCCAGAAAAGCCAAGTCATCTGCAACCAACGCGCGTCAGGGTCGGCGGATTCGAGCGATTCATACACCTGACGGCTGACGCGGCCCAGATAATCAGGTTCCCAACTCGGCGGTATCATTTCATTGAAAATGTCGATGCCATAGATATGGTCGGTGCCGAACATGGCCGTTTCTTCAGCAATGAATTTCTGCTGGATTTCAGTGTATAAAGGCGACATCGGGTCGAGGAACTTGCACCAGCAGATGCTGTCGAAACCAGCCCAATCGCCCAACGATGCCAAAGGCGCGTCGGGATAAATCCTTGTGATGCAAGCCGGCACATGACCTGCGAAACCTGGCAGCACGGGCTTCATGTTGAGTTCACGCTCGCGGGCGACAATCTGCTTTTGCAAAGCCTCCTGATTTTCGAGCCACGACATCGGCAAAGGACCGCCCCAGCGGTCAATATTCTGCATACGGTGCCAAGGCAAATGCGCCGGTCCGGTGAAATAACTGCGGATTTCCTCATCGGTAAGGCCGAGGTCGCACCAGACTTTGTACCACACGGCTTCCTGCCCTGTAATGGCCAAAGGCAGATTGATGCCATTCAGCGCCATCCAGTCGATGAAATGTTCCCATTCGTTCCAACTCCACCAAGGCATGGTGTAGCCGTAAGTGCAGTAATTCAGGAAGAAACGTTCCGGAACTCTTGCCTGTTCGCTCACTTTTTCAGGAATGGCCGGAAGTTCGGCAGGCATTTCCAACTTGTCCGCCTCAAACCACGAATATTGCGCCTTGCAATAGTATTTCAGGTAATGATTCAAGCCCACGGCCATGCTGTTGGCATTATTGCCACGAATGACGATTTTCCGCCCGACCGATTCCAATTCAAAACAGTCAACGCTGTCGTTTTCAATGCGTTCCAATTTGAATTTGTCGGCATAATCAGGCACGACACGATTCAACAAACCTTGCATGGCAATGATTTCAGAATCCGTTTCTGGTCTTGCGCATGAAACGCAGAGCAAAAGTCCGATAAAGGCAAAAAGTAAGTTTCTTTTCATAGCGAAATTTTTTTGATGCACAAAAATAAGAATCTGAATGATAGGAATGTCAGAATTTTAGTAATTTTGACGAAAATTTATCAACGATGAAAAAATACATGTTTTTACTTTGCGCCATTATGATGGCCTTCTCGTCCTGCCACAAGGACAACACTAACAACAGCAATAACGAAAACAATGATGACAACAATCAAAGCGGGAACGATGTTCCGACTTACAGTATTGGAGAATGTTACAAAAACCAAGGCATTGTTTTTCAGACTAATTCAGGCGGTGCTCACGGCCTGATAGTCTCGCTTGATGAGGCACGTCTTGCTTGGTGTGTCGAAAGTCAATTGTCGACAAACACTTATGCAACCAATGCTTCAGACGGCTGGAATAACGCCAATGCCATTGTTACAAAACCGAATTGGAAAGAGAATTTCCCTGCTGTGGCTTGGACGGTAAACAAAAACTCAAACTACACCAACGGACAGATTCAGTCAAAACAATGGTATCTGCCTGCAAAAAATGAGTTAAGAAACCTGATACTCAACCAAGAAAAAGTCAATCAGACACTTACATCCTTGGGCTATCCGACTTTGAAAAACAAAACCTATTGGTCAAGTACGGAAATCAGCGCAAAATATGCTTTTTCAGAACAAGAAAATCATGGCGAAATGGCATTATGCGACTCCTTAAAGACCTATCAGCATTACGTTAGAGCCATCAAATCATTCTGATTTTATGCAAGCGACAGACAAATACATGCAAATGGCCATCGACGAAGCCCTTTTGGGCATCAACGAAGGCCACGGAGGGCCTTTCGGCACCGTCATCGTCAAAGACGGCGAGGTCATTGGCCGAGGACATAATAAAGTTTTGAAAAACAACGACCCGACCTGCCACGGCGAAATTGATGCCATCCGCCACGCCGCCGCCGTTTTGGGCACTTTCGACCTGACGGGCTGTACTTTGTACACCACCGGCGAGCCTTGCCACATGTGCCTTTGCGCCTGTATGTGGGCCAACATCGACCATATTTATTACGGCTGCACCATCGAAGACAACGGCATGATTGGCTTCCGCGACGACAAATTCGACCAGATTTTCAGCGGCAGAGACAAACTCACCCATTTTATGGAGGAACTCGACCGTGAAGCCTGCCTAGAACTTTTTGCGCAGTATTCATCGATGCAACATGAATTGTATTAAACAAAATCAGAAATGAACATATTCAAAAATATCAAAGTCATAGCTTTCGATGCCGATGACACTTTGTGGGATAATGAGTCTTATTTTCAGCAAGTTGAGAAAGACATGTGCCGTGTACTTGAAAAGTATGCTCCTGCCGATGAAGTCTCGAAAAGCCTTTTTGCCACCGAAATGGCCAATATGGAAGATTACGGTTACGGTGCCATGGCGTTTACGCTTTCACTGGTCGAGAATGCCATAAAGGTATCGAAAGGCAAGGCCGCCGCCGATGAAATTCTGCAAGTGCTCAATTTAGGCAGGTCGCTGCTGCACCTGAAAGCCACGCCTTTGGCGGGCGTTGAAGAAGGTTTGTCGGCGCTGAAAGGCAAATTCCGCATGGTGCTATTCACCAAAGGCGAACTTCTGACCCAGGAACACAAGCTGCAACGCTCAGGCTTGCTGCTTTATTTTGAAAAGGTCGTCATTGTGTCCGACAAAAAGGAAAAGCAATATTTGGATTTATGCAAAGACCTGAACATCAATCCGAAAGAACTGCTCATGGTGGGCAATTCGCTGAAATCAGACATCAGGCCAGCATTGGAAATCGGGGCTTTTGCCGTTCACGTTCCTTTTGAAGTGATGTGGCAGCACGAAGTGACCGAAGACTTCGAGCATCCGCGCATGGCAAGGATTAAGAGTCTGGCTGAATTGCCGGAATTATTGTGAACTTACCGTTTATCTTGATTTATCTCACTCTCTTTTCTTACTCGAATTAAACAAATATAAAATCATGATTATCAGGAAAATCGTCACAGGTGCGCTGAGCAAAATGCGTAGCAGCACTTGACCCATCAGCCTGAAACTGAACGATTCGAGCACGAAAAGCGCGAAATGATGTACCAGCACCATGCAAACGGAATATCTGATGAACCACACAAGTCCTAACTGACTCAAATTAGGTTCCTGAATGCTCTCAAATTTCTGACGCCCGGAAACGAATTTTATGATGCCCGGACGGCAAAACGCCATCAGCGTGGTGGCACCGGCATGAAGTCCGAGCGTGCCCGAAAACAGGTCGACAGCCAGCCCGATGCCGAAACCGCAAAACAGTAGTTGCCATTTCGGCATATTGATGGGCAAAAGCATGACAAACAAGACATAAACGTAAGGATGCACATAGCCGCCCAAACGGATATGATTGACAATCAGCACTTGAAACAGCACCAATGCCACAAATCGTATGATATTTATTATCGTTCTGTTCATAGCGCTTAGAATTTTGCTCTGAGTGAGTCTAGCTCCGTGGCATACAGGTTCCTAATGACATACACATGGCGCAAAGTGGCGAAGTTCGTCGAGAACTTGATTTTTGCGCGGTTCAGGTCGCCACTCGGCGACTGATACAATTCTTCAACGGTTCCCACCATCAGGTCTTTCGGGAAAATCTCGGAATTCGGACCCGTCAAAACGGTGTCGCCCTGCTCAAACACAAGGTGCGTGGCAATGTCTTCAACCATGCCGTAACGGTAGTTGCTGGTCGTCCATTTCAAGGTGGCCAGTTCTTGGTTTTTCTTGAAACTCACGCCGACACTCGAATTGCTGTGCAACAGGCTAAGGATGGTGGCGTAATGCGAACTCACATCCAAAACCACACCCACGATGCCATCGGGCGAAACCACACACATGTCGGGCATAATGCCATCGTTTTCACCTTTGTTGATGATGATGTAGTTCTTCGCCTGATTGATGCTGTTGTTCACCACTTGGGCCGGAATGTATTCATAAAGCGTGTCGCGCTCATTCACTATATGAGTGCTTTGCGCCGTGTCGACAGCAATTGACAACTGCTGGCGAAGCAGGGCGTTTTCCTCGGCAAGTTGCTCGTTGGTCTTTTTCAGACGGAAATAGTTACCCACATCGCTGCCCCATTCGTAAATCTTCCCCACCACATTGTTGGTCGTGTTCATCACGGCCTGTTTGTGATAGTTCTGACTTCGGGAAAGCATCAAAATACAAATCACTTCGAGAACTATGAAAAGAATGACGAAGTGATTTTTCTGTATGAACCGAATCAGATTCCACATACCTTATTTAATAAGGAATGTAAAGCGGTCGAAGTTCTTCAAAGCGATGCCCGTACCGCGAGCCACGGCGCGAAGCGGGTCTTCGGCAACGTGGATAGGCAGTTTTGTCTTGGCATTGAGACGCTGATCCAAACCACGGAGCAAAGCACCGCCACCTGTCAGATAAATGCCCGTGCGGTAAATATCAGCCGAAAGTTCAGGCGGAGTTTGTTCCAAAGCATTCAGAACAGCGGTTTCAATCTTCATGATGCTCTTGTCAAGGCAATGGGCGATTTCCGAATAGTTGACCTTGATTTCCTTAGGAATACCTGTCAGCATATCGCGGCCCTGAACGGCGTAATCCTCTGGCGGATTGTCCAATTGCGGAACGGCTGCACCGACTTCAATCTTGATGCGCTCAGCCGAGCGTTCACCAACGATAATGTTGTGCTGCTTACGCATATATTCCTCAATATCAGCCGTAAAGTCATCACCTGCAATACGGATTGACTTGTTGTTGACAATACCGCCCAAAGCGATGACGGCAATTTCGGAAGTACCACCACCTATGTCAACAATCATGTTGCCGGCAGGTTCAAGCACATCGATGCCGATACCGATGGCAGCTGCCATAGGTTCATGAATCAGACGGACATCCTTGGCGCCAGCCTGTTCAGCCGAATCCTTAACGGCGCGTTCCTCCACTTCGGTAATGCCCGAAGGAATGCAGATGACCATTTTCAGCGAAGGCGGAAACAGCGTATTCTTGAAATTAATCATCTTGATCATTTCGCGCATCATGTATTCAGCGGCCTGAAAATCAGCGATAACGCCGTCACGAAGCGGACGAATGGTCTTGATGTTTTCGTGTGTCTTTCCATGCATCATCATAGCGCGTTTGCCAACGGCTATGATTTTTTTCGTGTCACGTTGCAAGGCTACGATGGAAGGTTCGTCAACCACAACCTTATCGTTATAGATAATGATCGTGTTGGCCGTACCCAAGTCGATAGCAATTTCTTTATTTAGGAATGAAAAAGCTCCCATTTTATCAATTATTTATTATTCAATGATTTAAAGATTCAAAATTTAATATTTGACTTTTAGACTCTTTGACGGCCTTTTTTCGAGGCCGTCATTCCTGCGAAGGCAGGAATCTCATTTTTGACTTTTGGACAACCGATAACTGTAAACTGATAACCGATAACTGAAAATCGAAAACCATTTATAATTAATGACGGAAGTGACGATAACCGGTAAACACCATGCTGATGCCGTTTTCGTTGCAGCAATCGATGGATTCTTGGTCGCGGACCGAACCGCCGGGCTGAACGATAGCCGTAATGCCAGCTTCGTGAGCCAGTTCCACACAATCCTTGAACGGGAAGAAAGCATCGGAAGCCAAAACTGCGCCGTTCAAATCAAAATTGAATGACTTTGCCTTTTCAATGGCTTGTTTCAGTGCATCGACACGCGATGTCTGGCCGATTCCCGAAGCGCACAATTGCTTGCCCTTGGCAAGGACAATGGCGTTTGAGCGGCTGTGTTTCACAATCTTATTGGCAAAAATCATGTCTTCGATTTCGGTAGCGGTCGGGGCCTTGGTTGTGATGACCTTGAAATCGTCGGCAGTTTCGGTGTGCAGGTCGCGGTCCTGAACCAGATAGCCATTCAAGGCCGTCTTCACGACTTTAGCCTTGTATTGGTCGGCTTTCAGTTTCAGAATGACCCTGTTTTTCTTCGAGAAGAGAATATCAAGGACACCTTCTTCATATTCAGGAGCCACGATGACCTCAATGAATAGCTTATTGATGTCTTGCGCAGCATCCAAATCGATTGGACGGTTGCAAACCAACACGCCGCCGTAAGCCGAAACCGGGTCGCCGGCCAAAGCATCTAAGTAGGCCTCCTTGACAGTTGAGCGGCAAGCCGTTCCGCAAGGATTGTTGTGCTTGAGGATGGCAAAAGTCGGTTCATCAAATTCGCGGATGAGGTTCAAACCGGCATCAAGGTCGAGCAGATTGTTGTACGACAGTTCCTTGCCGTGCAGTTTTTCAAACATGCCGTTGATGTCGCCATAGAAAGTGCCTTTCTGATGCGGGTTTTCACCGTAGCGCAATGGCGTTCCTTCTTCTTCGCAGACTCTCAGTTGCTTGTTCTCTTCATCCTTGGCAAACCAATTGTAGATGGCGCTGTCGTAGTGCGAACTCACGCCAAAAGCGTAGGCTGCAAAGCGGCGGCGGTCGTCAAGTGATGTTTCTCCATTTTGGTTTTCAAGCAGTTGAATCAATTCGCCATAATACTTTCTTGAAGGCACGATGACCACATCGTTGAAATTCTTTGCGCCGGCGCGAATCAGCGAAATGCCGCCGATGTCGATTTTTTCGATGATTCGGCTGTGGTCGTCGGTGGTGGCGACGGTTTCCTCGAAAGGATAGAGGTCGACAATGACGAGGTCAAAAGCTGGAATTTCGTAATCCTGCATCTCCTTTTGGTCGGATTCCAACTGGGTGCGTCCCAAAATGCCGCCAAACACTTTGGGGTGC
>JAGHSL010000011.1 GCA_018065885.1 Candidatus Limimorpha equi | reverse complement strand
GAAGTAAAACACCTAAAATCACTCAAAATATTAATATAAAACACTCAAAATTCAGTTGCTTTTTCTTGTTTTTGATTGGATTTTACTCATTTTTCAAACCTTTTTCTGCAAATGTTTAGCAGAACATGGCACATTTGCTTTTACTGTTTTTTTAGCAATTTTTTTTGTTTTTCCGCTTGAGTGAGCGAAAAAATCCCTATTTTTGCCCCCGTATTACATACGAAAACGACAGGCCAACAACCTGTTCACATAGAGCTGACGCTCTTATTCTCTAAATCGGAAATCTGGAAAATTTCATGCACGGAGAATAAGCATAGCGGATGGTTCACGCTTTAGGCGTGAATTGTATCCTATCTTATTTTGTGCAAGGCATTCCAGAGCCCCCGATTGAAATAAGCCTCAAAAGGACAATTCCGCCTCATTAATCATTTCGCGGGAAAGTCAAGTAAAACAGGCAGTTGCAGTCATCGGGCTGTGACTTAGGAGGCGAAGCTGTGGAAAGGGGTTTGGAAACGAACTCGACATAAATGCCATCCTGCCAATATCACCATTGGACAACGTAATTCCTACTGAGTACTGAACCTAACTAACGTGAGTTCGATATAAGTAATCAAAAGATAGTCAATTGGTTATCGGAATAGGTTTCAATTGAGATAGATGGCTTCTTGGGGAAGAAGCAGTATGCGGCGATGGCGGCGAC
The DNA here is from genome assembly GCA_018065885.1 of Candidatus Limimorpha equi. Lineage (GTDB taxonomy): Bacteria > Bacteroidota > Bacteroidia > Bacteroidales > F082 > Limimorpha > Limimorpha equi. Next base: position 12,158 of record JAGHSL010000011.1, on the reverse strand, counting down.
GGCGTTGGCGATGAAGTTGTTGAACGAGCGGTGTCTCGAATGTTCCAGCAACTGTAAAATTTATTGTGCCTATGAGATAAACACGTGTATCAGCATACACACCATGAAATAGAAAATTAGCGTTATAAGCATTACTTGACATTTTGGAACCTGAACAATTTCAAATGTTATTAACGAATCAAGCACATGCATATTGACGCTCACGCAATTGTGTGGGCATTTGTGTGTAATTTGATTCGTTAAGGTAAGTTCAGGACCTCAAAATGTCAAAATACGGCTAAATTGCTCCACGCTTTTTTCGTGTATATGCTTTTTACTTTTTCGGAGCATACGGAGTATCTGAAAAGCCGATAAGTGAGTAAGAAAAACAGACAAAATTATTTCAAAATGAAAAAATTAGTTTACTTAGCTGTTATCTTGAGTGCAGCATTCCTGACTTCTTGTAGTGTGCAAGAAAAAAATCTACAGTATGTTCCGAAAGCTTCTAATACGATTAATACGGTTAGATTTGATGAATTAAACTTAGATAGAAATGACTATACCATTCTGAAAGATGTTACTGCAGAAGCAACATTTGTTTATCAAGAATCGGAGGATGAAATTTCAATTAGAGAACAAAATAATGAATTTTCAGTGCTTTATAGATGTTTTATTGAAGCATCGCAAAAAAACAAGAAAGATGCAGAGAAAAAATGGCTGTTGTATGGTTTTGACGGTATTGCATATTTCGGCTATCTGTCAAATGATTACGGAACTATGTCTTTGTGTATGGATCCTGAATGGTACGCACGCCATTTCGCTTTTTATCGCTTGATAAACCAATGCAAAGCAGTAGGCGGAGACGCCCTCATTGAACCTATTGTGTCAACAAACGTCATGCAGCAGGGAAAGACACTTGTTTTCACAACTACAGCCTCTGCCAAAGTCGTAAAGATCAATACAAATAAATAATATTTTCACACAATTATGAGACAATCTGTTTTAACAATAGTCCTCAGTGCTATTTTGATGAGTTCGTGTTCTACTCTCAATCAATCTATAAAGCAACCTGCACGCCAACAACTAGTTGAAGAACAACCGGTTACTATCAATTTAGCATTGGTGAGAGACGCACAGGCCAACAAATATGTTAATTTGGATTACGGCATCAGATTAAACGTTCAGGACAATAGAACTAACACGAAACTTATTCAAAAAAACGATGCGATGTTGATGGGCATTTCGCAGGTTCAGGTGAATCCAAACGTTTCTTCCTTCGTTTCGGAAAGTACCCGTCGCTATATGCGCACAATGGGCTTCAATTTAGATTCCGATGTCGCGACCGACTATATGATGCAACTCAAAATAGGTGAATTTCATGTCGATTATCTTAGCGGTGTTGGTTGGAACGGAACCGTCATGATGAATTTGGAAGTGTATGACCACAGTCATAAGTTGGTTTACCCTAACATCGAAATTGTCGGTCGTGCAACCATGTCGGGCAGTCCTTCAGCATATAGTGTTGCAAATCAAGTGATTAATAACGCATACGTTGCTGCATTGGAAGATATCGATTGGGACAGGATAGCTTATTTTCTTCATCGCGCCAATTCTCCTCAACAGGAGGCCAACAAACAGGTGAATGGCGAAGGAAATACAGCATTGGAACATCTGACAGTGCACTGGAACATCAATTCCCGTCCACAAGGAGCCGATGTCTATTGGCGTGTCATTTCAAAGACCCCCGATGTGAAACAGCAAAACTACAAATATTGCGAAACGACTCCTTACGAAACTACGGAGACTTTGAATATCAAGGGTTTAACTTATAATAATGCCGGCAATGTCCAAATTGAGGTCAAATGCGAAAAAGCCGGTTATTATTCACAAACGAAAAAGTACGACATTCTTTCCGTCATCGACGAAGGCGAGGTCAGTTATATGTTCCGCCTTGTCAAAGAGGAAGAATAATAATAATTTAACGTGAGTTCGATATAAGTAATCAAAAGATAGTCAATTGGTTATCGGAATAGGTTTCAATTGAGATAGATGGCTTCTTGGGGAAGAAGCAGTATGCGGCGATGGCGGCGACGGCGTTGACGATGAAGTTGTTGAACGAGCGGTGTCTCGAATGTTCCAGCTGCGCGATGTTCTTCAGTTCGTCGTTGACCGACTCGATGACCGCCCTTTTGCGAAGCAGTATCTTGTCGGAGACGCTCATCAGGCAGTTCTTCATTTTGTTCTTCACCTTGGTTATCAGCTGAATGCCGTCGACAAACAGTTCCTGGAACAGCTCTTTTGATATGTAGCCTTTGTCTGCGACCAGCTTCCCGTAAATCTCCTTCACGAAGTCCATGGACTTCAGCGGCTCGCGGTCGTCAACGTCGGCTGGAGTGAACATGAAGGAGAGGATTTCGCCCTTCTCGTTGATGATCAGGTGCAGCTTAAATCCGAAGAACCACCCCATCGAGCACTTCCCGCGGGCGGCGATGCCCTTGAACACCTTGTGGCAGTGTATGCGCTGGTTTTTGCACACCCGCATGGATGTGGAATCCACGAAGCTGATGCCCGTACACTTGCCCAAAAGCACGTGCTTGACGAATACGAGCAGCAGCAGTGCGACTTCACGCTCCAGCCCACGGCCAGTTCACCGTTTCGGGCACAGGCAAGGTGGTCATCAGCAACGCCCTCGGCCAAACCGTAAAGGAAATGGAAATCGATGGCAAGCAGATGATTGAACTGCCTGCGGGAATGTATTTCGTGCAGGTGAATGGTTTGGTACAGAAGATTGTTGTGGAATAAGGCCATCCGCATAAAGTAAAAGACAGACATTCATTTTTCGGGAGGTGTGGTTTTCCGCACCTCCTGTTTTGGTTTGTAGGGACGCACTGCGTGCGTCCTTTTTTTGTTCTTTTTCGTTTGCGGACGCACGCGATGCGTCCCTACAAGGTATCCATTCAGCAAACATAGCGCAGCGAAATCCATGTTTCAGCTGCAAATCACCTCTGGCGCACAGCCCAACACTCTCGACAGGGCAAAGACCGTGCGTACCTCTGCTTTCAGTATGTCTTGGTCGCCTTGTTCGTATGCCTGAATCATGCGAAGGGTCACTCCTGACTGTTCGGCAAGTTCGCTTTGGGTAAGATGCGACTGCTTCCGAATGGTTTTCAGCATGTTTTTGCGCGAATCTTTTTGCTGTTTGATGCGCTCATCGGCGATTTGAACGAACTTTGAAAGGTCGGCTTCGTGCAGGGCTGAGTAGAGTGAAAGAATGGTTCCAATATCCAATCCATTCTTTTGGATAAAAGAGAACGTATATGCGCTATGCCATTGGTAATAAGCTACAATCCAACCAGCCCAATATTCAGGTGTGCGGTCGAATGGCCGATATTCCTTAATTGCCACAACTTTGTCAGTTGACCTTTTCAATACGAGTTGCATCAATTCCATCCCTGAAAGTCCACAGAGATAACGTGGATTTCCAGCTTGCATTTGGGTGGCGACACCACTGGAAAGGAACATGTCATAAAAGTCAAACAAGTTGCAATGCGCTGCATGGACGGCACAGTCGAGCATCGAACCGAGGTTGTTCATGGCATCTTCGAGATACAACTGGTTATAGGCGTGGGTCATCGTTGGTCCATTTTTGTCGCAGAATATCAATCATATAGATAGCATCATCAGGAGAAGACGATAGTTTCTCTTTCTGAAAATCCTCCCGGGCTTGCCTGTCGCGTGCCTGCCGTTTTGGATAATATTGGCTGCTATCTATGGAAATACTTTCCTTAAAGGTGAGGCACGAAAAAGCTTTTTCGCTTTTCAGCACCACTTGTTCGCCTAATTTGCCTAAAAACATGGCTTTGCGCAATTGTTCCAACGAGATTGTGTTGTTTAGGAAAGCGTTGGCAAACGAAAAATAGGAATCGTCGGCACGATAACCAACAATCAAGTCGTACGGCTCGTAGTTGGGCAAGAATTCATCCAACAGATATGCCTTAGCTTCAGAAGGGAGTCCTTGTGACAAGACAAAAGTTCTGTTTTTCAGCAATATAGAAAGCCAATTCAAGATATGATAAGGCTTTCTATTCAGATAGAGGATATTCATTCCCTTCAGGTCGAATTCATAGCTGTTGACAAAGCCATCGTTCCGTTCGGTTACCGCCCATTCCTTTGCAAGTTCAATGTTTTTGGTGCAATAAAACCCTAATCCGTAATCGTTTTTCGGATTTCCAAAGCCTAAAATCGGCTTCTCAATAATTTTAGTCGAACCATGATATATGATAATATTATCCATAAAAACTATCGTTATAACGAGACTTTGCAAAAGTAATAATAATATTTTATTGTCAGATTAAAAAATCCGAAAAATGTCATAATTCATGGAAACGCCATTTGCTGCGTTTGCTCCTGATTACAATTTCAATCACAAAAACAATTGTTCCGCCTTAACTTTCGGCACATAATGAACACCGTTTTCATCGCGGTAATAGGCGCGGCTTTCGCTTTCGTCGATACTAACTAACTTGATTTTTTCGGCACCTTTTCCGATGGCGACAATGGCCAAAGGCTCGTAAGGAAGGTTGAAAGCCTCGGTGATTTTGGCCTTGTTGAAAGCGCAGATAATGATGCCGTTCAGACCCATTTCGGTGGCTTTCAATAACATGCTCTGCATTGAAATGCCAAGGTCGATGTCGATGATTTTCGTTTCGGGTGCCGAAGTGCAGACAATGATAAATGCTTCAGGTTCAGTGCCTTGATAGGGCAAATGCAATTCGGGCAACATGCCGCCCAGCTTGATATTTTCCAGCACTTTTTCGGCTCCTGTGTCTTTCGTGATCAATTTGAAACGAAGCACCTGCTGGTTTTTGCCCGTTGGTATTTTTGTGTTGACAGCCACAATGCGTTCCAGCATTTCGCGCTTCACGACATAGTCTTTTTGATAGCCGCGATAACTGCGGTTTTTCTCCAATAAGGTGTCTAAACTATTGTGTTTCACTACGGTTTTCTTGGCACCTGCGCCGAAAACCTCTTCATATCTTTTTTCCAAATATCCGTCTGCCATTGTTGTTTAATTGTTTGTTGTTTAACTGTTTATTTGTTATTATTGCTCGTTGAGTTTGTCGAAACGAGTTTACATTACATATCTTCCAGAGAAAATCCTTTTAAAGTAACATCATATTTTGCCAATTCATGATGTAGTGTTTCTGTTTTCCGTTGCAAATCGTTCAAATTTATCCGCTGCGGATTGCGTTTTACTTCTGCGACAACAGCAGTCTTTTCAATATCGTTCAAGGCAATCATGTCGATTTCGTTCATGCCTTTGCTATCCCAATAATTTCCCACAAAAGTCACCCTCTCGTTTTGTGCGGTTTTTTCGCGGAAATATTTTTCCAACAGCAATCCGCTGTATTGTTCGTATTGATTTTCAACGATTTCCTTTAGCAAATCGAAACGGTTCATTTCTATCAGCATCTGATTCGGATAAATGAAACGGAACCAGAAACGAAGGTAGTTGTCGTTGATTGACCAATGTGCCTTTCGGCTGTTTGGTGCTGCAAACATGGGCTTGTTGCGGCAAATCAGCATGTAATCTTTCTCCAGATTTGAAAGATAAGCTCCCGTGTTTTTTCCAATGACGGAGTCGATTTCGTTCTGCGTGGTTTTGCCGCAAGCAATGAGGTGCATGATGGAAAAATATACGCCATATTCTTTGCCAAATTCCGAGACAAGCATTTCCTTGCCTTCGTTTAGGAATGGCGAATTTGCCGATATAACCCTGTCTATCATCTTTTTGCGTGTCGTCGCCTTGGCTTCCATAAGCAGCTCGACATATTTCGGAACACCGCCAGTAAGCATGTAAAAACAAAGCAAGTCTTCGGAAGAATAAGTTGGATTATAATCTCCCAAAATTTGTTTCAACACGTTGATTTCAAATGGTTTGATGACCATTTTTGCGGTAAGGCGTCCAAAAAGCGGTTCTTTTTCGTTTTCGAAGATTTTCATCATCATCGAATAGATGGAACCACATGCGATGAAATTGATTTTTGCCTGTTGCTTGTGTCGGTCCCAAATGTCCTGTATCTCGCTGAAAATCGAAGGATTAATGTTCTGAAATTCCTGAAATTCGTCGATGATGAGCGTGAAATGCTCTTTTTCGGAAAACAGCATAAGCTGCTCAAACAAGTCGCGGAAACGTGTGATGGAACCGAAAATGTGAAATCTTAACTTTTGTTCCGCTTCCTGTTGGAAACGCTCACAGAGCAAGGCTTCGCTTTGCCGTGAGACAAAAAGGTAAAGGCATTTTTTCCCTTCCATCGATTTTAGCAGCAGATAAGTCTTGCCAACGCGCCGTCTGCCAACGACAACCGTAAAACAAGCATTTTCAGTGGATTGTATCTCAATCTGCTTGAGCGATTCCAATTCTGTTTGTCTGTCGTAGAATTTCATTCCGAATTATTTTAATGGCCATTATTTTAATGGCGGTTAAATTAATTGCAAAAATAGGCATTTTTTATTTCTTGCAAGAACTTTTCAATTATTTTTGCTTTTTCAAAATAATCATCCATGTCGGGTCTTGAAAGTTTAGGTTTGTTGGGTTTGTTTTTTGGCACTTTTCTGGCTGCCACGGTCGTGCCTTTCAGTTCCGATGCCTTGTATGTCGCCATACTTTTGGCCACGAAACAACCTGCCAGTTGCCTGATTATTGGCACTTTAGGAAATTGGTTAGGCGGCATCACCACTTATTGGATTGGGCGCATTGGCCGTTGGGAGTGGGTGGAGAAATGGTTCAAGGTGAAGCGCGAGACTTTGGAAAAGCACAAGGCCAAAGTCGACAAATATGGCGTGTGGCTGGCGCTTATCAGCTGGGTGCCTATCGTTGGCGATGTCTTTGTAATTGCTTTGGGTTTCTACAAGGCGCGCCCTGGCTGGACGATGTTGCTCATGCTGATTGGAAAGTTCCTGAGGTTTTGGATTTGGAGTTTGATAATTGGGGCGATTTGAACTGTTGATGGCTTGTTTTTCATCCATCAATCCGTTGGAATGAAAAAATCCCTATTTTTGTGCCATTACAACATTCGATATGAACAGCAGAAGAATCAATAAGGTCCTTGTGGCCAACCGTGGCGAGATTGCAGTGCGTATCATCAAGACATTGCGCAAGTTGCATATCGTTTCGGTGGCTGTTTTCGCCGACAATGATGCCCAGGCTTTGCACCGTCGCATGGCCGATGAAGCCTGTCCCTTGGGCAACGGCACATTGAAGGATACCTATCTCAATATACAGAAAATCATCGATGCGGCACTTGATGCAGGCGCCGAAGCCATTCATCCTGGCTACGGTTTCCTGTCCGAAAGTCCTGAATTGGCTGAGGCTTGTGCTGCCAACAACTTGATTTTCATTGGCCCCGATGCCGAAACCATGCGGCTGATGGGCAACAAGATTGCGGCAAGGCAATTCGCCATCGAAAACGATATTCCCGTTACTTTCGGCATTACGGGCAGCATTGATGAAATTTTGGCACAGGCCGATGCCATGCCTTATCCCGTCTTGATTAAGGCGGCGGCTGGCGGCGGCGGCAAGGGAATGCACATCGTCGGCAGCAAGGCAACGCTGAAAGATGAATTGGAACGCGCTTCTCGCGAGGCGGAGAAATATTTCGGAGACGGCACCGTTTTCGTCGAGCAATACATTGAAAATCCGCGACATATCGAAGTGCAGGTCTTGGCTGACCATTTTGGCAATGTCATTCATTTGCACGAGCGCGAATGTACCATCCAGCGCCGTTATCAGAAAATCATCGAGGAATCGCCTTCGCCGACTTTGACGGAGGAAAAGCGCCAACAGATGTTTGAGACGGCAGTCCGACTTTGCAGGAAAGTGGGTTACAAAAATGCGGGGACCATTGAGTTTTTAGTTGATAAGGACCTGAATTTCTATTTCTTGGAGATGAACACCCGCATTCAGGTGGAGCATCCTGTCACCGAACAACGCACGGGCATCGACATTGTTGAGGAGCAAATCCGTATTGCACGCGGCAAGGAAATGGGCTACACGCAGGAGAGCATCATGGCACAAGGCCACGCCATAGAGTTGCGCGTTTATGCCGAAAATCCTGAAAACGGATTTTTGCCGACACCCGGCAAACTGACAGCCTATCACGAGCCGCAAATCAGAGGGGCGCGCGTCGACAGCAGTATCGATGGTACTTGCACGATTTCAGAAGCCTACGACCCGATGATTGCCAAACTGACCTGTCATGCCAAAGACCGTCAAGGTGCCATCGACACGGCCAAACGTGCCTTGAACGAGTTCATTTTGCAAGGTCTGACCACCAACAAGGCTTATCTTTGGGAAATCATCAAGAGTCAGGATTTTGTTGAAAACAAGTTAGATACATCGTTTTGCGAAAGCCATAAGGACGAATTGCTGACGGCCTTGACCGAAAGTCGCAGAGCGATAAATACGAATGATATTGTCGCTTCGTTTTTGCTGTACGATTGCTGCAAGAAGCAGTTCAACAGCGAAACCGAAAACGTTTGGGAACAAATCGGTTACTGGCGTTTCCACATGCAACTCACTGTCGATGTGGAAGGTAAGAAAATTCCGGTCAGCATCAAGAAGGTGCAGGCAGGTTATCTGGAAGGCAGCATCGAAACACAGCCTTTCAAGGTCGAATTTATCCATTTTGAGGATAATCAGTTGAAAATCATGCTGAATGGCCGCACCGAGACGGTTTACTGTTCGGTGAACGATGAAAACAAGACCATTGTCAATTTCCACGGCCTGAATTTCACCTGTTTCCGTTACGACCAGTTGAACGACAATCTTGATTATTCGGGCAAGGACAAAGCCAACGACAAGAACGCCTTGATGTCGCCAATGCCTGGCAAAGTGGTGAAAATCAATGTCAAGGAAGGTGATGAAGTGACTGAAGGCACCATTATGATTGTGGTGGAAGCCATGAAAATGGAGAACAACATTACTGCCACGGCCAAAGCCAAAGTGAAACGGATTTTGGTGACCGAAGGCGAAATGGTAGACAATAAAATGCAGTTGATTGAGTTAGAATAAAAAGAACATATTTTCTGCATATTGAATGCGTTTGAAAACATAAGTTTCAAAGGTGAATTTCGTGATTATCAGCAAAGAGTGCTTGACAATTTCGGTCAACATATCGCTGATGGGAAAATACATATTGTTGCAGCTCCAGGCAGTGGAAAGACGGTTTTGGGCTTGGAACTTATCCGACGTGTTGGAAAACCTGCTTTGATTTTATCGCCAACCATTACGATCAGAGAACAATGGAAAGAGCGTTTTGAAGCTCTTTTCTGCGAGGGAAATACAAAGATTGACAATGTCTTTTCGTGTGATATCCGCAATCCGAAATTGATAACATCCATCACTTATCAGGCTCTTTATGCGGCCATGAATAGGAAAAAGTATTTTGCCAAAATCGAAGACGAAGACTTGGAAGAAATTGCGGAAACAGCTGATTACAGTGACTTTGATTTTGTTGAGAAACTTCACGAATATGGAATTCAGACAATTTGCCTTGATGAAGCGCATCATTTGCGTGCTGAATGGCAGAAATCGTTGGAAACATTTGTCAGTTCTTCAAAGAATGAAATGACTGTCATTTCTTTGACCGCAACACCACCATACGGTAGCTCCCCTTCTGAATGGAACAAATATGAAGCATTGTGTGGTGAAATTGATGATGAGATATTTGTCCCTCAATTGGTTGCCCAAAAATCACTTTGTCCACATCAGGATTACATACTTTTCAATTATCCGACTAAGAAAGAAAGTGACATTTTGCTTGACTATCAACACAAGTCATTCAAAGTGGCCCTGGAAATCATCAGAAGCAAAGAATTTGCGGATATCATCAATTTGCCTTTTTTCGTAGATTTTCAGCAACACGAAGAATTTTTACTCGATCATGTGAAGCCTTGCATAGCTTTGCTTTGCTGTTTGCGAAAAGCTGAAATTCAAATTGATGAGAAATTGCTGGAAGTGTTTCATCCTTCAAAAAGGCTGCCGCCATTTAAAATCGAATATGCTGAAACTGCATTTCAGTTTATTCTTGATAATGAAGACATTTTTTCTCAGGAAACATACGGTTTCGTTAGGGCAGGACTAATTTCGCAAGATCTTGTTTATCGTAAAAATGTCTGCATAAAAATAAACGAGAAACTGAAAAGGATGTTGGCTTCATCTTATGGTAAGTTGGATAGCATTGTCACGATTGTGAGCGAAGAATACACGCAACAGCACGATGACTTAAGGATGCTGATTTTGACAGATTTCATCAAAAGCGACTTCAAACGAATCATTGGAACGGATGAAGAAATCGGTTTGCTTGGGACTGTGACGATTTTTGAAACCCTCAGACGCAAAGACATCCCTGATTTAAAGTTGGCTGTCCTATCAGGCGGACTTGTCATTGTGCCTGATTCCATTGTTTTCATATTGGAGGAAAAGGCGCATAAAGGAGACATCATTTTTTCGCAGCGTCATATTCAAGGCACAAGATACAGCGAGTTGCATTTTTCTTCCTCAAACAAATCAAAGGTTGCACTGCTTACGGAAGCGTTTCAGGAAGGATTGATCCATGTAATGATAGGAACGAAATCATTGCTTGGTGAAGGCTGGGATGCGCCTTGCATCAATGCCTTGATTTTGGCCAGCAATGTAGGAAGTTTCATGTTGTCGAACCAAATGCGAGGCCGTGCCATTCGCATTGATGTGAGCAACCCTCAGAAAACGGCTAATATCTGGCATTTGGTGACGATTGACCCATACGAAAAACAGAAGGATGGACTGGCTGAATTTGCGGATGATGAGAGCACCATTTTTTCATCTGATTACGCGACATGTGCCCGAAAATTCAATTATTTTCTTGGCCCTTCCTATCACGAAGACATAATCGAAAGTGGCATTGCGCGTTGCAACATCATCAAGCCACCATTTAACAAGGCAGGATTTCAACAAATTAATTGTGAAATGATAGCTTTGTCACGTGACCGTGAAGCTATGCGAAAAACATGGGATAGGGTGTTTGAAAATATTTCTCATCCAGAAGTGTTGGAAGTCAGCGAATTACCTGTCGAACCAGTTAATACCGGTTTCGTATACAGAAATGTTTTCTGGCTTTTGTTCTTGACATCGTTGCTTGGAGGAACAGGTGCCATAATTGGAAATCTGCTTGGCCAAATACCTTTTTCGCCATTGATTCTTTTACTTTTGCTAACTGTTTCTGGTTTTATTTCCATAGGATACTGGGATATAATAAACACTCTCATATCTGCACTTTCTCCAAAAAAGAAAATGAGAAAAATGCTTGATAGTCTTCTTGATACACTTTGTCATACGGACGACATAAAAAGCAGACATGCTAAAGTTGTGATGCTTTCCACAAAAGATAATTTTTCGATTTGTTGTGGGCTTGAAGATGCTACTCATCATGAAAAAACGCTGTTTTCAAAGGCTGTACAGGAATTGTTTTCGGCAATTGATAATCCACGGTATGTAATAATTGGCCAAAAGAAAATGTTGTCAAAACGATTATTGAACTATTTTGACAGTTTTGCTTGTCCATCAATAATTGGAAAGAATAAAAGTGATGTGGATTATTTTTTAAGCGCATTGAATAACAAAGGTTTAAAATTCACTGCGGTTTTCACAAGAAATGCCAAGGGAAGGGAAATATTGCTGAAATGCCGTAAAAATTCAATCCGAAATCGTAATCAGGTTGATATAAATGGAAATAAAATAGTAAAAAGCAAATGGGAATGACAGACCTTTTGAAAGCATTTTTTTATTTTTGCACGAATAAAATACAATCAGAGTATGAATTTTGAACTTACACAAGAGCAAACATCATTTCGCCAGAAAGTGCGCGATTTTGCCGAAGGTGAAGTGAAATCTGTTGCAAGATATAATGATGAACATCAGCATTTTGATGTCGATTTGACCCTGAAAATGGGTGCCGAAGGCTTGTTGGGCATGACCGTCCCGAAGGAATATGGCGGCCAAGGTCTGGACAATCTCACCTACATCATTGCCGTTGAGGAACTGGCGCGTGTCGATGGATCGACGGCTGCCACCATTGCTGCCGACAACTCTTTGGGCATAGGCCCCATCAAGGATTACGGCACAGAGGAGCAGAAACGCA
>JAGHSL010000350.1 GCA_018065885.1 Candidatus Limimorpha equi | reverse complement strand
GAAGCGGTTGTAAAATAAGACTTTGCAATCAAACGCGGATATTCCTTCGGGCGGTTATGGCAGCCTGTCATAATTTCACCTTTCAACATATCGAAGAAAACCGGATCATCAATGAAATCATTTTTTTCGCCGTAAACCGACAAAGCCCAAGTCGCAGAACTGTACTTTGAAATGCCTACCGCCACGAGTAAGCCACCTTCTTTCAACACGCGAAACGATTCTCTTAATGCCAACAATCGGTCTTCCTTTTCACACAAATGATACAAAGGTCCCATCAAAAGCACCACATCAGCACTTTCACTCGGCAAATTCAACGACTTTGCATCGCCGGCTTCCGCTTCAAAATAGCAATCTTTCATCATGTTTTCCTTGGCATAAACGACTGCATTTTCAGCAAGTTCCACCAAATGCACATCATGTCCCATTTTGGCAAGCCAGGCTGCATACATGCCAATGCCACCGCCAATATCATAGATTGTTTTCTTCCCTTCGATATAATTCAGAAGGATTTCCTTAGTCCTATAAAACTCAACTTTGCCAAGGCCTCGTTCCAACCGGCCTATTTCGGCACCATTGTTGTAAAATTCGTAAATTTCGTCCATATTGCAGTAAATTAAAAAGCGAGGAGCCGTTTCAAACCGCCCCTCGCTTTTGGTTATCGAATTATATATTCTTAGTTTTTCTTACCTTTTGCGCTATCTATAGCTTTTGCCGGGGCATTGGTCTTTTCGTAAGTCTTGGTCTTCCCTGACTGCTGACCTTGCTTGAAAGTCGATTCCGATTTCAAGGAACCATTGTCGTAGTATTCCTTGGCTTCGCCATCCTGCTTGTTATCCTTGTAATTCTTCGACGACTTCAGCTGTCCGTTGGAATAGAAAGTTTCCTGCTTGCCTTCAAACAAGCCAGACTTGTATTCGATGCTCATCATCTTGTTGCCGTTTTCGTCATACCAAGTGCAAACACCATCGCGCTGACCTTTCAGATAATAGCTTTCTTCCTGAACGCCACCCTTTTCGTAGCACATAATCTGACGCCCCTCCATGATGCCCATATTATATGTGTTCATCTTTGAAAGACGACCGCCACGGAACCACGAACTGACCTGACCATTCAGCTGATCATCCTTATATTCAGCCTGTTTCGTAATGGAACCTGTCTTGTCGATTTCGATATAAATACCGTTTTTCTTTCCATTTTGATAAGTAATGACGCGTTTTGGCAAGAAGCTGTCGCCCGTGAAATACTCAATCCAAGTGCCATCTTTCTGCCCATTCATCACTTGACCTTGAATAGTGCAGTCGTTTCCCACTGCCGAGAACTTGCCGTTTTGAGCACCGGCAACACTCACTGTTTCTGCATTTTGCGCACTCATTGCCACCGAAAACATCATGGCAACCGCCAAAAACATTAAACTTTTATGCATTTTATTTTTCTTTTAAAGTTGGACAAAATTATAAAAAAACAAGAAATCCAACACAAATCTTGTGCAAATTATTCACCTTTTCATTTTTTTTCGCATCTTTGAAACATCAAATCAACGGATTAAAAGAATAAAAATCATTGAAAATGAAAAAGATAGAAGTAAAAAACTTTCATTTGTACACCACAGCCGTCATCAGCATTGAATGGAAACAGGAATTGCTCAACGTAAACTTAGACCTCGCCATGATGCTGAAAATGATGAGAATGGAAGGCCTGACCGAAGAAGACATCGTAAAATACAGCAACAACGGCCAGCCGATTCCATTCAAAAAAGTGACCTTGATTCTTTTCCAAGACGACGACAAGCCAGGTCAATACTACACCGACGAAAGTTTCGAAGAAGATGACGACCCGACGGTTTTCTATGTGGAGATAAAGGAATAGCACCATGCAAATAAGGCTGACCAAATATGGCCAGCCTTATCTTCAATAGTTTTTCCGCATAGTTAATCCAATTCGAAAGTATAAGTCTTCTCATACTTGTCGAACCAACTGCGAAGGTAGAGCGTCTTTGTGGTTTGATTATACACGTTGCTATATTGGGTATCTTCAAAAGTGCCATCGTCCCAAACCATATCCCTCCACATCACCATTGAGAGGCAATCCTGGGCTTCTTTCAAGGTCAAGGTGCCGTTTCGTTGCGTGAGGTAATCGGCCACTGTGTCGTACCTCCACCAACTTAGGCTCTGTACGTTGCCAACCGAGTCATTAGGAATGGTGGTGAGATATTTCTCTGAAAGCAAGTGATTTGTGATATGCATACAAGTGGTATCGGCATCCTTACGGATAATCATGGTCTTCCATTCATCGTTCTTGTCGAACTCAATGATGGCACAGTCGCCGTTGGCATCGGCCACCATATAATGATAGCCATAGCCGCCATCAATATCGTGACGCACGTCAACCGTCGAAAGCAAGTCAAGTGCTTCCTGAACCGTAGCGCAACGGTCGAGAAAAAGACGCATGATGACTGAAGTGCCGACCACATTCTTACCTGTGTTCTGCTGCGACATCTGATTTGGAAGCGCCATGATGGAAGTGCAAAGACCCTTCTCGTTGACACCGTCAACGGGTGCATAAATTGAAGCCAAACACAACAGCTTTTCAGTAAACGAATTTGGCAGATTATCAATGCCATAGCCGAAATGCGACATATCGCTGACACCTATCGAAGCATAGCCGTTCTTAGGATGCGAAATCGTGACCAACGACGGATTCTTGTAGAAATCGTAATTTCTGCCATAAAGGAAACCTTCGCCTTCGGCATTCTTCACCTGAAAACTGGTGCAGCCAATGCTCTTGTTTTCCATTTCTTCGTCACCACCAATATTGATAGGCAGACCTTTGGCGACTCTATTGATAACATAGTCCTTCAAGACATCATTCTTATCGATATTGGCAGCAATCAGGTCGTCCAAATCATAATCGGCCTTGTATTCCATACAATAAAGATATTCATTTTCAGGGTCGACTTGTTCCAATGACGAGATGGTCTTTATTTCTCCCATCCACACGCAGGGAACGATAATGCAAACGCCTAAAACAAAGGCGATTAACACAATCAGCAACACTTTAAAAAACTTCTTCATAGTTACTAATTTTATAAAGAAGCTGTTCCGAGCATTCCCAAACAAGCGGAAACAGACTCAAAACAGCTTCTGAATAGTTAATATTAATTTAGATTCTATTATTTCTTCGGCAAGCCCTTAATGTATTCATCGATGGCCTTGGCTGCTTTCTTACCTGCACCCATTGCCAAGATGACCGTTGCGGCACCACTGACGGCATCGCCACCTGCGAAGACACCTTCGTGGGTAGTCTGTCCGTTTTCATCGGCCACTATGCAGCCCTTTCTGTTCAGTTCAAGGTTTGGTGTCGTACTGCCAATCAACGGGTTAGGTGATGTACCAAGAGCCATGATTATCATATCGACATCAAGCACAAATTCAGAACCTGCAATCGGGACAGGACTACGGCGACCCGAAGCGTCAGGCTCGCCCAATTCGCATTTCACGCACTTGAAGCCATTCACCCAGCCATTTTCGTCGCCTAAAACTTCGACAGGAGCCGTCAGCAAATCGAACAGCACGCCTTCTTCCTTGGCATGATGCACTTCTTCGACACGAGCCGGAAGTTCAGCCTCTGAACGGCGGTAAACGACATGTACCTCAGCGCCCAAGCGCAAGGCTGTACGGGCAGCATCCATGGCGACATTGCCACCACCGACCACAGCCACTTTCTTACCTACATAGTTAGGCGTTTCAAAGCCTTC
>JAGHSL010000145.1 GCA_018065885.1 Candidatus Limimorpha equi | reverse complement strand
GCAAAATGCGGCAGGAACGGCTCGGCTTCGCGGGTAATCTTGTTGCGGTTGATGAGTCGGAAAAGGAAAACAGGCACTGCAATGGACTTGAACAGCAAGGTCTCGATGGCAATCCAAACGAGGTTGGAAATCGTTATCTCGTTCAGCTGCACGATGGCAAGGGCAAAGAGCAGGAAACCTTGCACCATCACTAATTTCACGTAATTTCTCAGTCGGTTTGCTGTAGCCATCAAAAAGATGGTGATGACAAACAGCATCATTATGATTTCTTTCATGGCTTAACTGAATTGCATAATTGAAAAAACTAACACTAAAGCCGCAGCGGCAACGCTGAAGATGAACTCGGGATTGTGGTTCATCCTGAATCTTGCCATAAACGATTCTGTAATGCCTATGGCAATGGCGCAAACGGCTTGCACGAGGAAGAAAATGCCTATCGACATGGCCAATGGACCAGCCAGAAACAGATTGGCAATCAGGGCACCGTACATGGCGAATTTCATATATCCCGTCGAGAGAATCAGGCCTAAGTCGAAGCCGCTGTTGTCGAGAATCATCACTTCGTGAATCATCGTCAGTTCAAGGTGTGTCTTGGGGTCGTCGATAGGGAGACGGCTGCTTTCAACCATGGCGATAATCAGCAGGATGACAGCCATCACGATGGTGGCGCCGATGTGGAAAGCATCACCGTAACTGTTCAGGTTGGCGAAAATATCGACGAAACTCGTGTGTCCGCTGATGAGCGAGATGCTGCCCATGATGAGGAAAAACGCAGGTTCGGCCAACATGGAATAAAGTGCTTCGCGCGAGGCTCCCATGCCTTCAAAACTCGAGGCGGCGTCCAAGGCTGCGATGATGCAGAAGAACTTACCCAGAGAAAGGACGTATGCGAAGAAAACGAAATCACCTTCAAAGTGGATAAGTCCTGGTTTGCCGCCAAAAGGAATGCAAGCACAGGCCATCAGCACCGATGCCGCATAGATAAGCGGAGCAATGCGGAAGACGAATGTCGTGCTGGTGCTATAGACCGTTCCTTTTTTGAACAGGCGGCGCACATCCTTGAGAGGCTGAAAGATGCCTGGACCTTTGCGACCGGCGCAGATGCTCTTGGTGCGCACGATGAGGCCGCTGAAAAACAGCGAGGCCAATATGATTAAAGCGAAACTTAACATATCACAAGGGTTAAAACGATAGTGGTGACAATGAATACGATGCCGTATAGAATATAGGATTGCAAGCGGCCATTTTGCAGGAAGGCGAACTTGCCAGTGAACCTGACGTATGCGTTGGCTGCTTTTTCAAGAAAGCCGCTTTTTAGCACGCCGTTAAAGAGTTTCGAATAGGTCTTGACAAACGATGTGGCTGTATATTGCAGTTTTGGCGATTCCACCGTGTAGCCGCAACCCCATGTCGGGCCAGTCTCAAGGCTCTTGCCGCGTGTGGCGAGACGGCGCACAAGCCAAAGCAAGGCAGTCACCGCGATGACGATGGCTGAAACCCTACCGATGGAGGCGATGGTGCCGTTCAATGCGATTTCCGGGCAACCGAACAAAGGCGTTATATTGTTGATTTGCTGAACATAAAATTCGGGATAAACGCCCACCGACAGCATGACCAACGACAGAATGGCCAGCGGCACGATGCGTAATGCGCCGAATTCCTTATGCTCGGGCAATGTGGTGCGGGCTTCGCCAAGGAAAACCACGCCAAAGGCTTTTGTGAAGCAGAGAATGGCCAGACCGCCAATCATCACTAAGGCCAAAATGGCGCCGACAGCACCGACTTGCGAGAGGATAGAGGCTTGTCCGAGATAATCGAACAGACCAAGATAAATCATGATTTCGGAGACGAAACCGTTCATCGGGGGCAATCCGCAGATGGCCACTGCTGCAACGAGGAAGAAAAAACCCGTCAGCGGGAGACTCTTCAGCAAGCCGCCGAGATGTTCCACGTTGAGCGTGTGTGTGGCTTGGTAGACATTGCCGGCAGTGAAAAACAATGTCGATTTGAACAGTGCGTGGTTTAGGGTGTGGAGCAATGCACCTCCGAAAGCCAACGATGCAATCTCTTGCATTCCAAGTCCTTTGGCAATGCAGCCCAATCCGATGCCCATGCCGATGATGCCGATATTTTCGATGCTGTGATAGGCGAGGAGCCGTTTCAGGTTGTGCTGCACGATGGCCATCATCACGCCGTAGAGTCCGCTGATGGCGGCGACGGCAAGGATGATTTTACCAGCAAGAACCAAATCGACATTGAAAACCATCACGGAACGCAGCAGTCCGTAGATGCCGATTTTGATGATGACACCCGACATCACGCCGGAGATGTGTGCCGGAGCGGCAGGATGCGCCACGGGAAGCCATGTGTGGAAAGGCACAAAACCCGCCTTGATGGCGAAACCGCAGCACACGAAGGCAAACGGCAGTCCGCAAGGACCTTGATAGGCAGTCCAATCCGTCCAAAGGAAGGAACCGGTCTTGTTGTACATCATCAGGAATCCGATGGTCAGGAAGACCACGCTGATGTGCGACTGGATGAAGAAATTGATACCAGCCTTGATGACATCGCTGTTCCAACTCTCGAAGATGATGAGGAAGAAACTGCCGAGGGCCATCAGTTCCCAGGTCACCAGAAAGGCGACGGCATGTTGGGTCAGCGTCAGCAGAATCATCGACGCAAAAGTCAGCAGGTACCAGAAAACGTGTAGCCCAAGTTCCTTGCGATGTTGTTTGTAGGCTTTAAGATAGTCAGCCCCGTAAAAAGCGCCGGCGGTGAAAATCAAGGTGATGATGGCAATAAACCACCACGACAGCCGGTCGGGGACGTTAAATAGGCTCAAAAGGGTCATTGTTTGACAGTTTATGAAAACGGGCGCGAAGATACGGAATAATGCCGAATTGAAGATTCAGAATTTGGAATATTCCACCAAGTAACACTTTTAAAAAAGTTGTAACACATCTAAATAAGTAGTTGTGCAAAATTAGTTTGCATTCTGAATTTAGGGTTATGGAGGATTCGGACTCTTAGACATTTGGACTTTTAGACAAATGGACTCTTAGACATTTAGACTATTGGACTTTTAGACAACTGATAACTGATAACCGACAACTGATAACCAATTTATTATATATCAGTTAAATTTATGGAAATTCATGTTTAATTTGTGGAAATTTGTGTTAATAAAAACGAAATTGACATGTGTCAGAATTGTCTCAGCTTATTATTTTATTGTTCCTAAAACGAGGTTCACTGAAATCGAATTAAAACCAAAAACAACTACTTGCCATTACTGAAAAAAACTTATTTTTGCGCCAAACTTTAAAGACATTACATCATGAAATTAGACGGACGTAGAGAAAGTATGAATGTGGAAGACCGTCGCGGAAAAGGCGGCGCAGCGAAAGCCGGTGGCTTGGGCATCGGCGGCATCATCATTGTCGGATTGATTTGGCTGCTCACGGGCAAAGCCCCTGATGCCGAGGTGGTTCAGCAACTGACGCAAGGCAACAACATCGAATACACCCAGACAGACCCCACCCAATTCAGCGAAGAGGATCAGGAACTGTTCAAGTTTGCCAAGCAAATCCTTGCCGGCACCGAAGACGTATGGACCAAGGAATTCAAAAAAATGGGCAGAACCTACGAACCTCCGAAACTCGTGGTTTTCAGCGATGCCGTCAATTCGGCTTGTGGCAATGCCACATCGGCCAGCGGGCCTTTCTACTGCTCAGGCGACCAGTGCGTTTACCTCGACCTTGAGTTTTTCAAAAGCATGAAAAGTCAGATTGGCGCCGATGGCGATTTTGCCTACGCTTACGTCATTGCCCACGAAGTGGGACACCATGTGCAGTATCTGTTAGGCACCTTGAATGCCGCTCATCAGCAGATGGCGCGTTATGGACAGAACTCTGCCCAGTCGAACCAAATCAGTGTGCGTCTTGAACTGCAGGCCGATTTCTATGCCGGCGTGTGGGCTTACAACGACAACAAGATGTTTGGTTCGTTGGAAGACGGCGACATTGAGGAAGCCTTGAATGCCGCTTCGAAGATTGGTGACGACTACCTTCAAAAGCAAGCCTACGGTCGCACCATGCCCGAAACCTTCAACCACGGCACTTCGGCACAACGCTCAAAATGGCTCAAGAAAGGTCTCTACACCGGCGACATCAACCAAGGCGACACTTTCTCGCCTGATTATGATAGGCTTTAAGCATTCAATTGAAATTCAATTCTATAAACAAAAAATGGCGACTCGGTTTTGGGTCGCCATTTCTGTTTTATTGATCTTTGTCTGGATAATGAACATTGAGACGTTGCGTGCAACCTCTCTACAGGAAAATGAGCCATGAAATAAAAAATAGCTTTTCAATGAAATGTTGCCAAAAGCCAGAAGCTTGAAACACAATACTTTCCTATCTTTTCTTTTCAATCAAAGCTACCAAACGGTTGTACCAGTCTTCGCCGAACTTGCGTATCATGGGGCCTTTGAGGAATTTGTACAACGGTATGCCGTCTTTTTCGCCTTTCCGTTTGGCGGGAGTGCAAACGCTCCATTCGTGATAGACGATGTGTGTGAAACCGTCCTTCTCCATCAGGCGGATGGGGTAGAGGTGGCACGAAATCGGTTTCCAAAAGTCGGTCTTGCCTTCCAAGTAGGCTTTTTCGATGGCGCACAAGGCGGTGCCGTTTTCGTGGAAATACACGAAAGCACATTCTTCGCCGTTGACGAGGGGTGTCACTAACTCGCCGAAATCGTCGTAGTCGTAAACATCGTTTTCCTCAACCACCTTAATGCCTTCGGGACGCATATAGGGTTTTATGGCTTCGAGGTTATCTTCGATGAGACCGATTTCGGCATCTTCCAAAGGAGCGCCGGCATCGCCCGCCACGCAGCATTCGCCTTTGCAAAGTGCTAAGTTGCAGCAAAATCGGGCATTCAAAAATTCGTCGGTGACGACAATGTTGTCAAGTATAATCATGGCGCAAAGATAGAGTTTTCTTCGTTTTCATCATGTAAACTTAGAGTTTGTTTAAATTTCCTAAATTCAAGTGTTAAATGCAACTTTAGCGAGTGGCGAAGAAAAGATGTTTTTTTCAAACGGGAGAAAGGAACTTCCTTTCCACTGCAATAATACGAATAATTTTCGGAAAGAAGCAGGAAACACGGATTTTCATAAATGATTCAATAAGTTAAAAACGTGTTTGACAGCGATAGGTCGTCTAAAGCCATTAATGATTTCCTTTAAGCCAATCAATAAATTCATAAATGTTTATGTGCTCGACTTTTGGAAAATCATATTTGTTCAATTCGTTGAAATGGTTGTCATTACTGACAATGTAGGTCGCTCCGACAGCAATGGCACAATCGACAAACTTGTTATCATCAGGGTCTTGTTTTATGAGATTAAATTTGTAATAAGTCTCAACCAAATGGACATTTTTGAGATTCAGCAACAGCTAAACGACTTCCGAAGCAACTTCTGGAGAAATGAAATGCTCCAAAATCTCCTGATATTCATAGATTATTTCGTCGGTTACAAACAAATCGTATTCGCCTTTTTCAAGTTTGTCCCAGACAATGTGATATTTTGAACTTGGCGAAACGGAAACAACCAGACAATTGGTGTCAAGAACGATTTTATTCATTGCTGATAGGGAGTCCGAATGTGAGAATTGAGGATTTCTTCCATTAATTCGTCGCTTAGTTTGCCTGATGCCCAAAGTGCATCAGTGTCTTTTTTCAGTTTCTTGGAATAATAATCAATCAAGACTTGTGTCATTTCATCCAAATCGGCCTGTCGTTTTGCAAATGATAACAACTTGAGCAAATGAAGTTGAGAATCGTTGAGTTGGGTCGTCATTTTTTTCATCCTTTCTTTTACCGCTGCAATAATACGAATAAATTTCGGAACGTAAAAATCCGTGGATTCAAATAATTTGCAATTCATTGGCGGGCACTTGCGTTAGCGGAATGCGTCATTTCCAACCATAAAAATCCGAATCCAGCCTCGCAAATACCTTCAATGGACAGCATGATGAAATCCGAAAGTATCTGCAAATTAATTATCAAAAAACTGATGTTGAATCCGCAATATGGCCATCGTCTTGTTCCAAATCCTTCATATCTTCGATGGCATCTTTCACAATATCAAAGCCTTGGTAAACGTAAGGAACGGCTTTTTCAACGTGAGGATACAGGAAAGACTCTTCTTTCATTTCAGGTTTCACAAGTCCTAAAAGTTGGAAGTTGTTCAACACCATCATCAAAAGACTGCAAAGCAAAACACCTTTGGCAGCACCGAAAACGAAGCCACCGATATTATTGACAGCTCCTAAATTCATGTTTTTCACCATTTTGGAAACCAGTTTGCCAATCAGATTGACAAGAATCACTAAAATGATGAATGTCAGAACGAAAGCCGTTGTGTTGAGATATTTCGGATTGATTTCGATGTAATCGGTCAAAGTTGCCGCCGTGAAATCCGAGAAATGCATGGCGCCATAAATGCCAATGCCGAAAGCCAACAGCGCAACGACTTCAAGAATAAGTCCTTTCTTTAATCCCTTGATGCCGAAAACCAGCAGAATGATGGCTATGATGATGTCTAAAACGTTCA
>JAGHSL010000198.1 GCA_018065885.1 Candidatus Limimorpha equi | reverse complement strand
TTCTTACTAAATCTTTAAATTTTAAATCTTTAAATCAAGCCTTACATCGCCATGCCGCCGCAGACATGAATCACCTGACCCGTGACATAACTCGACAAATCGGAAGCCAAGAAGACCGCCACGTTGGCAATGTCTTCAGGCGTTCCACCGCGATGCAACGGAATCGATTCCTCCCATTTTTTCAGGATTTCCTCAGGCAAAGCCTTGGTCATTTCGGTCAGGATGAAACCCGGAGCAATGGCATTGTGACGAATGTTGCGCACACCCATTTCCTTGGCCGCCGACTTCGTGAAGCCAATGATGCCAGCCTTCGATGCAGCATAATTGCACTGGTTGGCATTGCCGCCCAAACCGACCACCGAACTCATGTTGATGACACTTCCGCCGCCTTGTTTCCACATAATCGGCTGAATAGCCTTCGTGAAATTGAACACCGATTTCAGATTGACATTGATGACAGCGTCCCACTGGTCTTCGGTCATGCGTTTCAAAGCAACATCTTTCGTGATGCCCGCATTGTTGACCAAAATATCAATATGGCCGAAATCGTCATTCACCTGTTTGACAACGTTTTGCGTGTCTTCAAAATTGGAAGCATCCGATGCGTAGGCTTTTACCTGCACACCAAGAGCTTCAATTTCTTTCTTTGTTTCTTCAGCCAATTCATTGATAACCAAATCAGTGAAAGCAATATCGCAGCCTTCGGAAGCAAAACGCAAGGCGATTGCCTTTCCAATGCCACGGGCAGCGCCCGTAATAAGAGCGACTTTTCCTTTGAGTAATTCCATTTTTAATCAGTTTAAAGATGCAAAAATAAGTAAATTTCCGTTTCTCCCGCAGATAACGCTGATTTACGCAGAGAGTTTTTGAACCGCAGATTTCGCAGATTACGCTGATTTTCAATTAACTACAGATCTTACAGATTATACAGATATTATTAAATTCACCCTTCGACAGGCTCAGGGAACAAAGCGCATGAATTGACACGTTTTTTTTCTCCCGCAGATAACGCTGATTTCCGCAGAAGTCTTTAAAACCGCAGATTTCGCAGATTACACTGATTTTCAATTAACTACAGATTTAACAGATTTTTACAGATAATTTTAAATGCGCCCTACGACAAGCCCCTTCGACAGGCTCAGGGAGCGCAGGGAACAAAACACATGAATTTCTACTTTAAAACTTACTTCGCATTTATTGTCCGCTGCTGAAGGCAAAAAAGATTAATGCAAGATTTATGACAAATTTATGTCCAAAAACAACTATCTTTGCCAAATTTTAGAAGCATGAACGCTCTTTCAGCCGTCATAATAACCCTCAACGAGGAGAAAAACATTGGTCGTTGCGTGCAATCGCTGCAAGGCATTGCCGACGAAATCATTGTGGTCGACTCGTTTTCCAACGATGCCACCGAATCCATCTGCAAATCGTTGGGCGTGAAGTTCGTGAAACACAATTGGGAAGGCTATGTGAAGCAAAAGCAATTTGCCAACGCATTGGCCTCAAACGACATGATTTTTTCCATCGATGCCGATGAAGCTGTTTCACCTGAATTGGCGCAATCCATTCAGAAAATCAAAGAATTAAACGCGGATAAAAAAGTGTTTTCAATGAACCGGCTGATGAATTATTGCGGCAAATGGATTCGGCATGGCGGCTGGTATCCTGAGTACAAAATCAGGATTTTCGACCGCAGGTTTGTCAGTTGGACGGGCGGTCAAGTCCACGAAACATTAGCCATTCCTGCCGATCACGAGACTGTCCGCATCGATGGCGACTTATACCATTATTCCTATTACAGCGAGGCTGAATTTCGCCGTCAAACCGAAAAATTCGCCCATCTGTCGGCTGAAGATGCCATCGCCAAAGGCAAAAAAGGCACAATTTTTGGAGCTTGCGTTCATTGTTTTTGGCGTTTCGTGCATGATTACGTCTTCAAGACTGGTTTCCTCGACGGAAAAACTGGATTCAGAATCAGCATTATCAACGCAAAAAGCGTGTTTTTGAAGCGCAAACTCATTGCAAAACATTAAAAAAACCAAAAGAAATGAGAATCGGATTTGATGCAAAACGGGCTTTCAACAACCATCGCGGATTGGGCAACTACAGCCGCGACACCATACGCATCATGTCGTCGTCGTTCCCTGAAAACCAGCATTTTCTATACACGCCGAAAATCGACAAAAGCATTTCTTTCGATTGTCCCGACAATGCCCAAATCATTCTTCCGAGCAATAAAATCGACAGAAGCCTGAGTGCCTTATGGCGCAGTTTCGGAATGGTTTCGGAAATCAAAAAAGAAAACATCGACGTTTTTCACGGACTGAGCCACGAATTGCCTTGGGGCATCGAAAAGACCAAGGCGCGGAGCATCGTCACCATGCACGACCTGATTTTCATCAAGCAGCCTGAACTTTATCCAGCTTTCGACAGGAAAATGTACAAACTCAAGTATTTCCACAGCTGCAAGATTGCCGACAAAGTCATCGCCATTAGCGAGCAGACGAAACAGGATTTGGTTGAGTTTGCCAACATCAACGAATCGAAAATCCAGGTCATTTACCAAGGTTGCAGCCCGATTTTCCAGCACAAATGCACCGAAGAAAGGAAACAGCATGTCAGGCAAAAATACAATCTGCCCGAAAATTTCATGCTGAATGTAGGTGCCGTTGAAAGAAGGAAGAATCAAATATTGATTCTCAAGGCAATGAAAGCCAACAACATAGACATTCCTTTGGTTATCATCGGGAAAGAAACGGAATATGCCAAAACCTTGCACGATTTCATCAAGGCCAACCATTTGGAGAAAAAAGTGCTGATGCTCCATAATGTTGATTTCCTGGATTTTCCGACAATTTACCAAAGCGCATCCTTGTTCATTTATCCATCGCTTTCCGAAGGGTTCGGCATTCCAATCATCGAAGCCCTGCACAGCAACGTGCCTGTCATCACTTCCAATGAGGCTTGCCTTAGAGAAAGCGGAGGAGCCGGAAGCCGCTATGTATCGCTGAACGACGAAACCGACCTTGCCAACACCATTGACGAAATACTCGGCAACCAAGCCCTGCAACAGCAAATGATTGGCAAAGGCAAGGAACACGTCAAGAAATTTTCCGATGCAACAATAGCCAAATCGTTGATGGACATATATTTATCATTATCCTAACATCAATCAAAAACACTATCACCATGAGCATGACACCATTTGAAGAAGAAGTAAAAAGAACCGTCGAAGCCCTGCAAGCAGGGAAAACCATCCTCTACCCTACCGACACCATTTGGGGCATTGGTTGCGATGCCACCAACAGCAAGGCTTGCGACAAAGTGTATGAAGCCAAGAAAAGACCCGCCAACAAAAGTCTTATCATTCTGGTTGACAGTGCCGACCGGCTCAAGGATTATGTCGTAGATGTGCCAGCCATAGCCTATGATTTAATTGAGCACGCCACCAGTCCATTGAGCATCATTTACGATGAAGGCAAAAACCTTGCGAAAAACGTCTCGGCAGACAAATCTGTATGCATCCGCGTGGTCGAAAACGACTTTTGCAAGGAAGTCATCCGTCAGTTGGGCAAGCCCATCACCTCGACATCGGCCAACCTTTCGGGTCAGCTGTCGGCATTGACATTCAACGACATAACCGAAGAAGTGAAACAATCCGTCGACTACACCGTGCAACTCTATCACGATGTTTTCGGCAAACCGAAAAGTTCAACCATCATCAAATTGAACAAAGACAACACTTTCGACATTATCAGAAGATAAACATGCATAAAACGACTTGCCATAGCCTCAGACTTCTTACCCTATCGGCATTGGGACTTCTTTTCATGGTTTCCTGCCTCAACGTCAATGTTGAGCCGTTGCAAGAAAGCACCGCCTTGAAAGCAGATGAAAGACTCATGCAAAAAGCCGATTCCGGTGATGTGAAAGCACAAAATGAGTTGGGACAGTTTTATGCCGAAAAAGGATACTTCATCGAAGCGACAAAATGGTACAGGAAAGCAGCCAATCAAGGGGATGCCGAAGCCCAATTCAATATGGCCTTAGCCTTTTACAATGGTTCTGGCGTGGTCTTCAACGAAGACAGTGCCTTTTACTATCAACTGAAAGCAGCGGAACAAGGTTATGCCAATGCCCAAATTGAAATAGGCGCCTGCTATGAAAACGGAAAACATGTAGATAAAGACATGGCGAAAGCAGTCTATTGGTACGAAAAGGCGGCGGAGCAAAACATACCTATAGCTCAATACCAGTTAAGCTATCTATATTATAAAGGTGAAGGCGTTGAGCAAGATGTAGAAAAATCGTTGCATTATCTTCGCGAAGCCGCCAATTACGGATTGCCCATTGCACAATACAACTTGGGGCTGCTCTATCGCGACGGCGACCTTGTGAAACGCGACCAAAACCAATATGTCCTTTGGGTGAAAAAAGCCGCAGAACAAGGTTATGCCAATGCTCAGATGGAAATGGCATATATTTACGACAAAGGCATTGTCGTTGATGAAAACAAAGACAAATCCAAGGAGATGTATGCCCAAGCCGTCGTCCCCAATCAAAACCAATACGACAAATTCATTTTAGCCTTATCTCCAGACTTGCAGAAACAGGAAAAAAGCAAAAAAAACATCCGTATTGAGCCAATGAAAGCCGATGAAATAAAGACAGAAGCCGACCAGCTTTATCAGGAAGGTTTCAAGCTCATGTTCGGAAACTATGGCGACTTGAACGTATATGCACAAGCCATCAACTATCTGACCCAAGCGGCAATTGGCGGCAAAAAAGAAGCCAAAGCTCTGTTAGCCTATTGCCTTGCAACAGGAAACGGCATCGACCCAAGCCCCGATGTTGCACCGCTTTTATACGTCGGGAAAGGAACCATAAAATGGAAAGGACTCGACGGCGTGTATACCATCAATTTTGAGATTTTCTACGACGGTACTTTCACAAAAGACATGGAATATCAAAGATAATAAAAACTAAACAAAATGAATATCAAGACTTTATTTATCAGCATTTTGCTTCTGGCATCATTGTTTTCCACAGCACAAAACCAAAAGCCAAGCAAGGCACAGCTGAATGCACAGAAATTCGCCACTACGATGTATCTCATCGACAATTTTTATGTCGACACGGCCAATTCCGACAAACTCGTGGAAGAAGCTATCGTTGCGGTACTGAAAGAATTAGACCCACATTCGGCCTATATTTCCAAAAAAGACGTTGAGAAAGCCAACGAGCCTTTGGTCGGCAGTTTCGAAGGCATCGGCGTCACTTTCCAGCTCATCCGCGACACCATCACCGTCATCAGTCCCACGGCTGGCGGTCCTTCCGAAAAAGTCGGCATTATGACGGGCGACAAGTTCATCAAGATTGATGGCGAAGATGCTTTCGGCAAAAAAGTGAATAACGAATACGTTCAGAAACACCTGCGCGGCAAGAAAGGTTCGAAAGTCACCGTGAGCGTAATGCGCGGCGGCGACCCCGAACTCATTGATTTTGAAATCATCCGCGACAAGATTCCGTTGAACAGCATCAATGCGGCCTTTATGCTTAACGATCAGATTGGTTACATTAAGTTAGACCAATTCGCAAGAGATTCAGACGAGGAGTTTAAGAAAGCCTTCGCCAAACTCAGCAGTCAAGGCATGAAATCGCTGGTCTTCGACTTGCGCGGCAACACGGGCGGATTCCTCAGCACAGCCATTGAGTTGGTCGACGAGTTTCTGACCGAAGACAAGCTCATCGTTTTTCAGGAAGGTCTTCACCAGCCCCGTCAGGAATGGCGAAGCACCAGCAACGGACTTTTCACCAAAGGCAATCTGGTCGTCCTCATTGACGAAGGTTCGGCATCGGCAAGCGAGATTCTCTCAGGCGCCATTCAGGATCACGACCGTGGCGTTGTCATTGGCCGCCGTTCGTTCGGGAAAGGCTTGGTCCAGCAACCCAAAAGTCTGCCCGATGGTTCCATAATCCGCTTGACAACAGCACGTTATCACACACCAACAGGCCGTTGCATCCAGCGCCCTTACGAAGATGGCGTTGAAGAATATCACAAGGAAATGCTGAAACGCCTTGAAAACGGTGAATATTTCCATGCCGATAGCATACATTTCCCTGATTCACTGAAATATAAGACCGATAGCGGTCGCACCGTTTACGGCGGTGGCGGCATCATGCCCGACATTTTCATTCCCGTCGACACCTCTTTTAATAGTAAGCTTTATACAAACTTAGTCAGGAAAGGCGCACTCAACCGTTTCACGACCGACTACGCGCTGCAGCACAGAGACGAAATGCTGAAGAAATACGCCGATTTCGCCCAATTCAACAAGGAATTCACCGTTGGCGACGACCTTATTGTCGGACTGAAAAAAGTTGGCGAAGAAAACAAGGTGGAATGGAACGAAGAGGAATTTGCACGCTCCGAAAAGTTCATCCGTCTGCAAGTGAAAGCCCTCATCGCCCGCAACGTCTACGAAATGCAGCAATACTACGAAGTGATGCTTGCCGAAGACAACGGCGTTCAGAAAGCCATTGAGATTTTGTCGAACGAAAAGGAATATAAGCGGATTTTGAAGTGAGTTTTTGCTTTTGGCTATTAACTTTTAGCCATTGGCTCATCAAATCATCAAGCAACAATTAATCACTTTTCCCTGATGGTTTGTGAGCCGGATACCAATCGCCAAAAGCCATTTAAATTAGAGATAACATTTTGATTTATGGCATTTTGAGACATAGAGACGTATGATTATGCGTCTCTATGTGTTATTTATTCATCATACATAATCATTTGATTTCCATAATTTTACAAAAAAAGTCCCTTAAAAAAGTTGCGAACTTGCATAAAAAGTCCCTTGAAAAAGTTGTGCAAACATGCAAAAAGTCCCTTGAAAAAGTTTATCTTTGCAGCGGAAAGTCGTTTGAAAAAGTTTAGAAATGTTAAATAGAAAGATTGAATATCAGTTACTTGAATGGAAAGAAAGTAAAAACAAGATGCCGCTGGTAATTAAAGGAGTCAGACAATGTGGCAAAACCTACATTGTCCAGAAGTTTGCGAAAGAGCATTACAAGCATGTCGTATACCTGAATTTTGCAAAAAAGCCGACCTTGTCAACTGCATTTGAAAACTCCTTGGATGTGGACGACATCATCATCAACTTGACAACTTTAGTGAAAGGAGCTGTTTTCGAACCCAATAAGACTTGCCTTATTTTTGACGAAATTCAGGACTGCCCGCAAGCAAGAACCTCCTTGAAATTCTTCAAAATGGATGGCCGTTTCGATGTCATCAGCACCGGTTCGCTGCTTGGCGTAAAAGGTTATGGCATAAAGAAAGCAAACGGCGAAAAAGAAGTGCCGCGCTCCGTACCCGTAGGATACGAACACATTATCGAAATGTATCCGCTTGATTATGAAGAATTTTTGTGGGC
Source organism: Candidatus Limimorpha equi (assembly GCA_018065885.1). Lineage (GTDB taxonomy): Bacteria > Bacteroidota > Bacteroidia > Bacteroidales > F082 > Limimorpha > Limimorpha equi. The sequence continues at coordinate 13,218 of JAGHSL010000198.1, read as the reverse complement.
CAACGGCATAACGCAACCTGTCATTGACAAAATCAGTAAATGTATGGAAGATGAAGTTCCTGTTCCTTTGGCCATTCATAACCGTTTGCACGAATTGTTGCTACAATATGTCATCGTTGGCGGAATGCCCGAAGCCGTCAACGCATTCATTGAGACGCACAACATGGAAACCGTGAAAAAAATCCAGGAAAACATTGTCGACGAATACCAGGATGATATGGTGAAGTACGCTTCCGACTCCGACAAATCTTGTATCCGCGAGTGTTTTGAAAGCATTCCCGCACAATTGGCAAAGGAAAACAAGAAATTCCAATATTCGCTCATTAAGAAAGGTTCAACGGCGGCAAAATATGCAGGTTCGCTGCAATGGATTGAGGATGCCGGCATCATTGCTCGCTGCTACAACCTATCAATCACGGAATTACCATTAGATGGAAACGCAATAAAAGACATCTTTAAAGTCTATATGGCCGACACGGGGCTTTTCGTCTCAATGCTGGAAGACGGAACACAATTTGACATCCTGCAAGGCAACTTGTTTGGCTACAAAGGAGCCATCTTCGAGAATCTCATTGCCGACATTTTCAACAAAATGGGACGAAAACTTTACTATTATCACAAGGATTCCGGTCTTGAAATTGATTTCGTCATGCGCTACAAAGGCAAATGTACGCTTTTGGAAGTGAAAGCCAGCACAGGCAACACAAAAAGCGCCAAAACCATTCTGGCACATCCCGAAAAATATCACGTTGATTCAGTTATCAAGCTCGGCAACTACAACATAGGCCGCGAAGGTGCTGTGCTGACACTACCTCTTTACATGGCATTTTTGCTAAAACAAGTCTAAAAAAACAGCAACAAACTCTTTATTTGGCTTTTGGATTTCAAAAATCATTATTTTTGCCTCCAAATCATTACAAATTAAATCCTTACAAAAATGAAAAAATCCATACTCTTTCTGATTTGCGCATTAGCTTTCAGTACATTGCAGGCACAATGGGTCGACGACCCTACAGCCAACACCAGATTAGCCACTGCATCCGACGATGCCGGCGAAATTTACATTGCCACCCACGAGGCTTCAGGCAACACCTATATCCAATGGAGCGACATGGCCTCCAACGGTTGGGGTGTCAATCTGCAGCGCTTCGATGTGAACGGCATCCCGCAATGGGGCGACGCTGGCCTTCACGTCGGCAGCCACCAGTTTTCCTCTTATTCGGAAGGCTATGCCATGGATGCCACATCCGACAATGGCGTGGTGACTTGCTTTGCCAACTATGAAGGCGAATGCATTGCCATGAAATTCGACAAAGACGGCAACGCCGTTTGGGGCGAGCAAGGCATTTCGGTCATCGATTTTCCTGCCGGAAGCTACGGCTGCTCGAAAGTGGAACTCCAAGCCGGCAACGATGGCGGCGTTTGGGTCTTGGTCTCCGACACCCAAGACTTATACTTGCGCTACATCAATGCCGATGGCACACTCAACCCCACCACCACCATTTCTGACTCAGGCGTGAGATGCCTGTTTGCTCTCCTGACCCCTGGTCCCGACGGTGTCGTCTTCGTAACCTACGAAAAAATAGGTTCGGGAATGTGGTATGTTGACAAACAAATCTGGGTAGCCGGCTACGCTACTGATGGCGGCCTCGCCACACCTCCAGCCCAACTCATGGCTTCACAAGTTTTCGGTTCCACCTACATTCACTATGAAATCTCCGATGGAATGGGCGGCGGTTATGCCTACATCTTCCACTCAGGCATCGCCGAAGCGTTCAACACCTACGTCTTCCACTTCGACGCCAACGGTGTTTCGACCATCAGCAACCCGAATGGTGCCATGGTTCACACCACCGACCCAGCCAACTTCTACGGTAATCCTTACGCCACGGTCGATCCAGTGTCGCACGACATCATTCTGGTTTACCGCCAAACCGATTCTTATGCACAATCCGAATCAAGACTTTACATGAACCGCATCACCCCAACGGGCGAAGTGCTTTGGGACGAAGGCATTCTCATTGCCGACGACAACGGTTATGAATACACTGACGCAAAAATCGATGCTTATCCTGATGGCAGCGGTTTCATGGTTTCCTACATGAACGGCCCATACGGCGGCACACCAATTGAAGCCCTCGGTTTCGACATGGACGGCAACCAGGCTTGGCGCACACATATCAACACCATCCAAGATGCAAAGACCGGCGCCGAAAACAGCAGCGGTTTCCACAACGGACAGAACATCCTTGTCTGGACCAATCAGGATGATGGCAATATTTACGGTCAGAACATCGACACAAAAGGCACCTTAGGACCTATCGCACCTGCAACCTGCTACCCTCCCACTAACCTTGAAGGCGAATATTTCTGGAACGAGGAAAACGGAGCTTTCGGCACCATGATTTCGTGGGAAACTCCTGAAACACAACCATTATCCTACAACCTCTACAAAGACGAAGATGCGGCTATCATCAACATCGACGGAAACTTGACAAGTTATTTCGATGAAGTGCCTATGGGCGACCACACCTACCGCCTGACCGCCGTCTACGAAGATTGCGAATCCGAATACGCCCTCACGCCCGATGGTGCCGACCACATTACCGTTACCGTCACCGCAGTTAATGAAAACGCAATGTCGGCCAGCTTCTTCCAAAACGGCAACAGCCTCATCGTGAACGCTGATAACCTCAGCCAAGTGGAAATCATCAGCATCACCGGACAAAGCATCAAGACCGTGAAAGCCAACGGCAACGCTGCCGAAATCAATATCAGCGGCATGACCAAAGGCCTTTACATCGTCAGAATGAATGATGCTAACGGCAATGTCACGGTGAAGAAGACTGTGATACGATAAAAGAGATAGAGACACAGCGTCTTTAATAATTCAAACGTTTTACGACAAGCCTCTTCGATAATGAAAAAAGCCATTTTATTCGGTGTAGTAATGTTATTCACGCTGGTTGCATCAGCGCAAGTTTCTCTCTCGGCAAAGGTGTTTCTTCCCGACAAAGAGCCACTTGACTCTGCTTATTTCATTTACCAATTATGTTTAATTGTAGACGGAGAGGACACTGTTCGCCATCTGTACACCTCCAACGAACCAGTACGCTTCAACAACATTTCCATCGGATCACGCTGCCATTTCATTTTCAACGACTTTGTGAATTCATTTGACTCTCCTACATTAACCATAACAGGCGACACGCACATTGATTCTTTAGTACTGCGACGCACCCACAATGGAAACGGCTGGTTCAACACAAAAACCCAAAAGGGCAGCACGCTAACAAGCGATGCAATCCAATGGTCGCATGATGTGAATGGACATGACACCATTTGGTTTGATGATTCCAGAAACTCATATTGGGTTGACGATGAGCCTCACTCCCTGAAACTGGCTTGCCTTTACTATTATGATTGGGTTGAGCCTCTTGTTTCATGGCGTACATGGACACATGCCGCCGACAGTGCTTTCCGCTATTGCATGCTTGCCTATAAACAATACCCTTACCTCTATTATCCCTTACGCCAATTGGCTCATCATCTTGGCAAGACATTGGAAATAAATGCGCCGAAAGATCCAGACGAATACACCTATGTTCCACAGCCAGAGATGCCTGACAAATGGTGGACCGACACCACTATCAATCTACTAAACCCTTGGAAGCAGCATGAGAAAGATAATAACTCAGCACGCAATTACACCCTCGGTAAAGCCTACGAAAAGAGTCTCTGCTACCCCCTTGCGAGCGATGGAACTATGCGATTTATGGAAAGTGATGTCATGGGATGGGGTGTGTTAATATATCGTATAGAGAATGGGAAATTATACCATAAAAGAGTAAGTGTATTGGATAATGAATTAAAGGACAATATGTTTTGTACACTTACCACAAACGAGCTTGACTCCCTGTCCATAGCTTTGAATGCTTTTCAGCGTACCGGCCGACCCGATGATGAAAGTGGGGCTTATGTCATTGATGGTTCCCATTTTGTGCTGGAATATGTTATTGACGGTCACTATCATCGCTACACCACCAGCAGCGGCGCCGTGCCTCCACAACTTAAAGCCATTCAGGAACTCCTGATGCGCTTCTGTAAAAGATGGTCACAAACGTGTCCACAATTCAAATAACGAATTTGAGACGCAATGAATCGCGTCTCTACAACAAAAAAACCGTCATTCAGGCATAGCTTGGGTGGCGGTTTCCTTTTTGGGAAATAATGTAAATTTCAAAAATCTCGTTCCTTTCCCAAATATTTCCTACTTTTGTCAACTTTAAAATCAATCATAACCCGCTAACATTCATTTTATGAAAAAGACAAGTATTATCCTCAGCCTAATCCTCTCATTAGGAATGTTTTTCAGCGCACAGGCGCAAAACCGCATCAATCTGAATGGGGCCAAATCCGTGCAGCAATGCGATAACGCGACCGAAAAAGGCTTCACCGCCACATTCTCTTTCGGCAGCATCGAAGCCAACGCTGTCAATACCGAAAAAGGCGTTTTTTCGGAAATCACTATGAGCAACACCTTCAACTACGGCAAGACGGGCGAGCCATCCTTGCCCGCTGTGCATCAGCTTGTTGCCGTTCCTTTTGGCGCAAAGAATGTCAGCGTTGAAGTGAAGAATTACAGCACAATCATTTACAAATTATCCGATTACGGCATCAAGGCCATCGCACCGCAGCAGCTTTCGGTCAGGAAAGACCAAAAGGAAGTGCCTTTCCATTATAACGCCGGGGCCTACGCCACAAGAGGTTTTGCCGAGCGCCCTTTGGCCGAAATCGAACTGCAAGGCACGCTGCGCGGCATTCAAGTCGCTTCGCTGGTCATCAATCCCGTGCAATACGATGCCGTCAGCAATTCATTAAAGGTCTTCAACGATATTGAAATCGAAGTCAGTTACGGCGAATACGACCAAGCGGCTGCTTACGAAGAATTTGCGCGGACGGCAAGCGTGTATTTCGCGCCGATTTACCGTCAGATGTTCAACTGGCGCAACGATGTTTATGAGCAGCATCCCGACCTTTGGCAGGCACCTGTCAAGATGCTGGTCATCGCGGACCGCATGTTCGAAAACGCCATTCAGGAATGGGTGGAATGGAAAATCAAGAAAGGCTTCTATATGGATGTGAACTACACCGACCAAATCGGCACATCAAGTTCAGCCATCAAGTCGTTCATTCAAACGAAATATAACCAAACCGCACCGACTTTCCTTGTCATCATTGGCGACAAGGAGCAGATTCCTGCCAGCGCCATAGGCAGCGCAACAAGTTGCGTAACAGACCTTTATTATGAAAGCGTTGATAACGATTATTATCCTGACATGCTGCACAGCCGTATGCCAGTCGAGACCGTCGAGCAACTCAACAACCTCTTGGAAAAAAGCCTGCAATACGAACAGTTCACCATGCCCGACCCAAGCTATTTGGACAACGTCCTGCTCATTGCCGGATGGGACGAAGCCTGGAATCCGAAGGCTGGCGTTCCGACCATTCAATATGCCGTCAATAATTATTACAATGCCGAACACGGTTTCGCCAATGTCTACGATTATTACAATCCAAACGATTATGCCGGCTGCTACAACAACCTGAACACCGGCGTCGGCTTTGTCAACTACACCGCCCACGGCGCCAACGACCATTGGGAAAATCCGCTTTTCGAAGTCAACGACGTCAACAACCTGACGAATACCGACAAGTATTTCCTTGCCATGGGCAACTGCTGCTTGGCCGCCGACTGGGGCATCTCAGGAACCTGTTTCGGTGAAGCCATGGTCCGCGCTCCACGCAAAGGCGCTTTTGCCTACATAGGAAGCTGTCCTTCAACCTATTGGTACGAAGACTACTACTTTGGCGTAGGTGCGACGAATGTCTTCTACAAAATGCCAGCCAAAGCCGAAACCACCACTGGCGTTTACGATGGCGTTTGGATGGATGACAGCTACAACACCGTTCAGTCGATGGTGTTTTTGGGCAATCTGGCCGTCACATACGCACACGTCAACAGTGGTTATACCGTATCTTCAAACTCCTCCCCACTCTATTACTGGCAATGCTACCACACCCTCGGCGACGGTTCCATCATGCCTTATCATGTGAGACCTGCTGAGAATCAAGTCTTTCATGCGGCTATTGTCCCGATTGGAGCCACCACCTACGAAGTCAGTGTCGACCCAGGTTCGTATGTTGCACTCACAAAAGAAGGCACCATTTTAGGCACAGGTCTGGTTGACGAAACCGGCACACTTGTCTTCGACATCGAGCCTGTCACCACGAGCGGCAACGTCACCCTTTGCGTGACACACCCGCAGCGTGTCCCTTATCTTGAAGAGATTCCTGCCGCCAATATCAATGGCGCTTTCGTCACCGTTGAAAGCTACACGCCAAGCGATGCCCACATTGGTGCAGAAAACGCTTTGGCCATCACCTTCAAAAACAACGGAACGACAGCAACCAACGGAACTACAACGGTTTCATTGACTTGCGACGACCCGAACATCACCATCATCAATGGCTCGGCAAGTTTCAACGCCTTGGCACAAAACGCGACAATAGAACTGAACGGTTTCCGTTACCACATCAATGAAAATGTGGCCGATGAAACCCGTTTTCATCTCACGACAACTGCAACTTGTGGCTCTGAGACTTGGGAAGGTGTGGTCAACATCACGGCCAACAAAGCCGTCATGGAATTTGCCGAGGCACAATGCCCTGGCGAATTTGTCCCGGGTGAAACTCTGCAAATTGCAGCCTCATTTGAAAACGTAGGCCATCATGTCGCTACCAATGCAAACATCAGCATTGCGTCGACAAGCCAATTTGTCACCTTTGGTGAAGAAAACATTGCCATTGGCAGCATTGCACCAAGCGGCATCGGCACTGCGGTTTTCGATGTCACCATTGCTTCAAACTGCCCTGAATCGGAAGTGATTCCGCTCACATTCAGCCTTATGGCCGATGGCAACACCATAGCCGAAGGCACGGCCACGCTGCAAAACACTTGCCTCGTCATCTTCGAACTCGCCGACAAATGGAGCGACGGTTGGGACAATTCCCGTTTACATGTGGAATACAGCGACGGCACGCCTGCCGATGACATGTATGTGGGCAGTCAGCAAGCCTACGCCACCTACGAGCGCCGACTCCAGCACGGCTCGCACGTCACCCTCACCTGGCAGAGCGGCAGCAACTGGGACAGCGAATGTTCATACGTCGTCCATTACGAAGACGGCACAGTCATCCTCAGCAAAGGCCCACAAGGCGGAAGTTTCGATGTAAGTTGCGGATACGATGAGACTTACAATCCTGTTTCAGACCTCGACATCTCGGTCAACGGCTACGATGTCACCCTTTCATGGACGGCTCCAGCAGGTGCCTACCGCTACCGCATTGCCCGCAACGGCATCACTTTGGGCGAGACAAGTGCCACGAATTACACCGACCAACTTCATGACGACATGACTTACACCTACAGCGTCACGGCCATCTATTCCGGCGGCGAATCCATGCCGGAAAACCTGTTGGTCGAATTCGACTGGGTCGTTAACGAAGCGGAAAACAATTTCAGCATTTATCCAAATCCTGCCGATGACGTGATTTACATCAATGGCGGCAATGCCGAATTCAATTATTCCATTTTCAACAGCATCGGCCAGCAAGTCACCTGCGGTTCGGCAAAAGGTTCACAAAGAATTGATGTCAGCAGTTTGGCAAAAGGCCTGTATATCATGAAGATTTACAACAATGGCAATGTAACGACACGAAAGATTGCCGTCAGGTAATACTGATAAAGACGCGAAGAATCGCGTCTCTACATAAAAACCGTCATTCAGGCATGGCTTGGATGACGGTTTTACGAAAAAAACGTCACGATTTTCAAATCAAACAGGGCTTTATCCTACACCAACAAATCGGGGATAGACTGCTTTTTTAAAGAAAAAATATCGGGGACAAACTATAATTTTGAATAAAACAAATCGGGGATAGACTATAATTTTGAATAAAAAATATTGGGGATAGAAGTATTTTACATATTTTTGCAGCGGATTTTCAATAATTTAACATGACAGAAATAGTTTTCAAGCGCAAGGCATACGACCAGATGCTTTTGTGGAAAGAGAAAAGTCAAGGGAAATCAGCCCTTTTGATTGAAGGAGCACGCCGAATCGGCAAGTCGACAATTGCCGAGCAATTTGCCAAAAACGAATACCGTTCCTATCTTCTCCTTGACTTCAACAAAGTGCCGCAAAAGGTAAAGGACTTGTTTGATGATTTGGAGGATTTGGATTTCATTTTCCTTTTCCTACAATCAAATTATCGCGTAAAACTATATGAACGCCAGTCGGTTATCATCTTCGACGAAGTACAGAAATGTCCTTTAGCCCGCCAAGCCATAAAATATCTGGTGGCTGATGGGCGCTATGATTACATCGAGACAGGTTCGCTAATCAGCATCCGAAAAAACGTCCAAGACATTACCATTCCAAGCGAAGAATACTGTCTGCCGATGTATCCTATGGACTATGAAGAATTCCGCTGGGCGTTGGGCGACACCGTTACCATGCCTTTGCTGAAGACTTTCCTTGAAAAGAAAATGAGCCTGAAAGCCGCACATCAGCTTAAGCAACGCGAACTTCGCTTGTACATGCTGGTGGGTGGTATGCCTCAGGCCGTCAGATCCTACCTTGAGACGAACAATTTGAGCGAAGTCGATTTGGTGAAACGTAGCATTGTAAAACTTTATGCCGACGACTTTGTCAAAATCGACCCGACAGGAAAAATCGCCAAACTTTTCATGTCGATTCCATCGCAATTGAGCAAGAACATTGCCCGTTTTCAGCCCACGAAGGTTGTCGGAAACATCAATGCCGAAAGGCTTGGAGAAATGATTTTTGCCTTGGAAGACAGCAAGGTTGTGAATGTGGCTTATCATGCCGATGACCCGAATGTCGGCATGTCGTTGACCAAGGACTTGTCGCGCTACAAACTGTTTCTCAGCGACACCGGCCTGTTTGTCACCTTGGCGTTTTTGGACAAATCGTTTACTGAAAACATCATCTATGAAAAGCTATTGAGCGACAAGTTGCCGGCCAATTTGGGTTATGTGTATGAAAATCTCGTGGCCCAAATGCTTAAGGCAGCAGGAAACGAACTGTTTTTCTACACTTTCCCGAAAGACGAAAAACACAATTACGAAGTCGATTTCCTGCTTACGAGGGGCAGCAAGATTTGCCCGATTGAAGTGAAATCATCGGGATATAACGCCCATGTTTCGTTAGACGCCTTTTGCAAGAAATACGCATCGCGCGTTTCGTCACGCTATCTGATTTACACGAAAGACCTAATGAAAGACAGCGAGACGCTTTGCGTTCCTGCTTACATGACAGGCTTGCTGTGAACACCGATTTGCTTTAAGATGCGGCAAGGCGAAACCCAACGGACGATTGGATATGCGACTCATCGCGTCTGCCAAAAACGTAATTGTTGAAGACGCGATATCGCGTCTCTACGGGCAAAACCGCCATTCATGGGTGGCGGTTTTTGCTTTTTCATAAAAATAGGTGGAATTAATCCCATCAATTCGATTTTTGCTACCGAAAAATTCCTATTTTTGCAAGTTTTATAAAAGCACCTCAAAAGCAAGGACAAACAACATAACAAAATTCATAATCATTAAACGTTTAATCAATGAAAAAAGTTAGCTTAATCTTGACAGTCATCCTCTCTGTAGGGATGCTGTTCGGCTCACAAGCCAAGGCCCAAGGCCGCATCGACTTGAACGGAGCCAAGTCGGCACAAACCTGTGTCAACAACGACAAGCAAGGATTCTCTGCCACCTTCTCATTCGGCAGCATTGAATCAATCAACGTCAACACCGTCAAAGGCGAATTCTCAAGCATTTTGATGGACAACACCTATCAAAGCGGTTCCATTGGAACACCTTCGTTGCCAGCAGCCAACAAGCTGATTGCCATTCCTTTTGGCGCTACCGATGTCACCGTTGAAGTGAAGAGCTACACGACAACCGTTTACAATCTTGCCGACTACGGCATCAAGACCCTCGTTCCTCAGCAGCCAGCCCTCCGCAAGGACCAGAAGCCTGAAGACATTCCTTTCGCCTACGACGAAAAGGCCTACCAGACCCGTGGCTATCAGGAACTTCCTATCGCTGACTTCAGAACCCTTGGCACCTTGCGTGGCATCCAGGTCGGTTCATTGAGCATCAACCCTGTGGCTTACGATGTTGTCAACAACACCATTAAGGTTTACAACGACATCGAAGTCGAAGTGAGCTATGGCCGTTACGACGAAACCGCTGCCTACAGCGAATTTGAAAGAACCTTCAGCCCATACTTCGCCAACATCTACCGTCAGATGTTCAACTGGCGCGATGACATTTACGACCAGCACCCAGACCTCTGGCAGTCACCTGCCAAGATGCTGGTCATCACCGAGCGCACATTCGACAAGACCATCGAAGATTGGGTTGCTTGGAAGACCATCAAAGGTTTCTACATGGATGTGAACTACACCGATGAAATCGGTACTTCAGCCTCCGCCATCAAGTCGTTCATTCAGCAGAAATATGCTGAAACAGCACCTACCTTCCTCGTCATCATTGGCGACAAGAACCAAGTTGCAGCCAGTGCCACCGGCAGCGAGACCCACTGCGTGACCGACCTTTACTATATGAGCACCGATGGTGACGAATTCCCTGAAATGTTCCACAGCCGTATGCCTGTCGAAACTATCGCTCAGTTGGAAGCCGTCCTCGAAAAGTCTCTTGAATACGAACAGTACACCATGCCAGATCCAAGCTACCTCAACAACGTGCTGCTCATTGCTGGCGATGACTCAGGTTGGGGTATCACTGTAGGGCGTCCTGCCATTTGGTATGCTTCGAACTACTACTACAACACCGATCATGGTTTTGAAAATGTTTACGAATATAGCCACGGCCAGTGGAGCGGCTGCTACAGTCACCTGAACACCGGCGTCGGTTTCGTTAATTACACTGCTCACGGTTCGAACACCAGCTGGGCTGGCCCACAACTCACCGTCAGCGATGTCAACAACCTGACCAACGAACACAAGTACTTCCTCGCCATGGGCAACTGCTGTCAAGCTGCCGACTGGGGCATCTCTGGTGCTTGCTTCGGTGAAGCCATGATCCGTGCCGAAAAGAAAGCCGCTTACGCTTACATCGGTTCCTGCCCTTCAACCTACTGGCTCAACGACTATTACTTCGCAGTTGGTGCTACAGGCCGTGCCGACGGTACCATGCCAACCTACGAAGAAACCACTATGGGTTGCTACGATGCCATTTGGGATGATAACGCTTACAACACCGTTTCAGCTATCCCATTCATCGGCAACTTGGCCAGCAATGCTGCTGATGCCAACGGCAACACCTTGCACTGCAGCACCCTTTACTGCTGGCAGGCCTACCACGCCCTCGGCGATGGTTCCATCATGCCTTTCCGCGTTCAACCTACCGAAAACAACATCTCACACATGGCCATCGTTCCGATTGGCATGAGCACTTACGAAGTCAGCGCTGAACCTGGTTCATACGTTGCCCTCTCAAAGAACGGCGTCCTTCACGGCGCAGGCATGGTTGGTGAAAGCGGCACACTCGAACTTGAAATCGAACCTATCACCTCTGGCGGCGACTGCATCCTCTGCGTGACCAGCCCACGTTTCATCCCTTCAATCGAAGAAATCCCTGCAGCTGCTTTGGAAGGCGCTTACATTTCAGTTGCTGAATATACTCCAGCCAATGCTCACGTCGGCGACGAAAGCAATCTCAACATCACCTTCAAGAACGTGGGTGCTGACCCAACAACCGGCACAACAACCATTACCTTGAGCTGCGACGATCCTAACCTCACCATCACCAACGGCACTGCTTCATTTGGCGTTATCGCTCCTGAAGAGACTGCACAGCTGAATGGCTTCCGCTACCAGATTGCCCAAGGCGTTGCCGATGGCGCCACCTTCCGCATCAATACCATAGCTACCTGCGGTTCCGACACTTGGGAAGGCAAAGTTACCATCACTGCCGGTGAAGCCGTCTTGAACTACGTTGATTTCAGTTATCCAGGCAGCTTCGTTCCTGGCGAAGATGTCACTGTCATTGCTAACTTCAAGAACACTGGCCACTACATGGCTACCAATGCTATCGCTTCGATTGCTTCGACAAGCCAATATGTCACCATTGATGTTCCTACAACAGAACTCGGCACCATCGACCCGGCAGGTACAGCTACCGCCGTGTTCCATGTCAATGTGGCTGCCAACTGCCCTGAAACCGAGCAACTGCCTCTCACCTTCAGCATGGTTGCCGACGGTGGTCTTACAGCTGAAGGCACTGGCGTTTTGAAGAATGCTTGCTTTGTCATTTTCGAACTTGCCGACAGTTGGGGTGATGGCTGGAATTATGCCAAACTCCATGTGGTTTACAGCGACGACACACCTGACGAAGACATGACCGTCAGCAGCGGCTACAACGAGACCTATACCCGCGAAATCGGCAACGGCGTTCATGTCACCGTGACTTTCGTTTCCGGCCAATATGACTCCGAATGTTCCTACAGCGTCAAGTATGAAGATGGCACCATCATCTACCAAGGCGGACACGGCAACTGCGACTTCGACGTCAACTGCGCCGGTTCAGGTCCAAGCAGCGAACTTAACCCTGTCAGCAACCTCAACGCTTCTGTTGAAGGCCTCAACGTCACCCTGACCTGGACTGCTCCACAAGGTGCTACCAACTATACAATCGCTCGTAATGGCATCAACATCGGTGAAACAACAGAAACCACCTTCACTGATGAAATTCCTGGCGAACTCACCTACACCTACAGCGTTACAGCTGTCTATGCTGACGGTGTTTCAGCTCCTGAAACCATCATGGTCACCATCGACCTGAATGTCAACGAAAACGAAGCTGAATTCAGCATCTATCCTAACCCTGTCAACAATATGCTTTACATCAACGGCGGCAATGCCGAATACAGCTATGTGATGTTCAACGGCATGGGTCAGCAGGTTGCCAACGGCACCGCTCAAGGCGCACAGCAAATCAACGTCAGCGGCATGGCCAAGGGCATCTACTTCATCCGCCTCACCGCAGGTTCGAAGACCAGCGTTGAAAAGGTTGTGGTTGAATAACGAATAATAACCGATTCGGGAGGCGGC
>JAGHSL010000032.1 GCA_018065885.1 Candidatus Limimorpha equi | reverse complement strand
CGAAATGAGAATGGAAATCAGGGAGAAGACCGTCACCAAAGTGGCAAGTTTCTGTTCTTGTCTATATTGACGGCCCAATTCCTTGTCGAAGAAATCAATGTCAAGACTTTCGCGGTCGGTATTGGGTGACATTGCCACGATTTTATCCTTCACATAATCAATTACTTCCTTAATATTGGCATTCGGTGCGGTGCGGATATAGACATGCGAAAGCACTTTCCACGAATTCGGGCCGAAAACATAAAAGGCAAACGGTTCGGTTTCGTGTTGCAAAGGCATGAAATTGAAATCCTTGCAAAATCCGGCAATGCGCGTCTCGCCATTATGTCCTTCAACTTTGTCTTCCAAGGTCATTCCGTATTGGTCTCTTGCCTTTTCGTTGAAGATGAAAACACCCATCGTGTCGAGTTCGTCGGCTTTTGAAAAATCGGAGCCTTCGGCCATTTCCATCTTCATGAAATCCAAAAAGTTATAGGAAACCGGATAACATTGGAATGAGATTGATGTTTCTTTGAAGTTGCGCCCCCAGCCCATGCGTTGTTCTGCAATGAAATTCCCGTTGGCGAAAGCGACATCAGAAATCTGCGGATTCTTTTTCATTTCGGCAACGAAAGTCTCCCTATCATCAAAACTGACGACTAAACGAGACGGAATTTCTCCCGTCAGCAGCTGTTCCTTGTCAAATCCCATATCATAATTCATCAGATAATCGTGCTGCAACTTTACAAACGATGCACTGATAATCAGCGCAATGGAAATGACAAACTGCACGCCGACCAAAGTCATGCGCAGGCGTTGTCCCGATTTCGACGCGCCGAAATTGCCCTTTGAAGTCAGAGCCAAAGGGAACGATGTGATGTAATGCGCTGGATAGAGGCTCGCGACGACGGCAAACAGCAAACCTGCACCAACAACAGCGGCAACAATCGGCAGATTATCGGCAAGCGCAATGGAAGCGGAAATGTAACTTACGATGAATGAATGTTTAAGCACAAGAACGATAAGCGAAGCAAAAAGCAAGGCAATGACCACCAATCCGACAGCCTCGAAAACGAAATTCAGTCTCATGCTGGCGATTGAGCAGCCATAAACACGATGCGTATTCACGCCACGGATGCGCAGCGGCACCATCGCCATGAAGAAATTGACGAAGTTGATGAAAGCAATGACAATCACTAAAATGGCAATCATCAAAAGCGCATTGGTCGTCGAGCGGCTGCCTTTGCTGCCTGTCAGACTGTCGTTGGCGAAATAGGTGTCGTAAATCGAAATTAACCTGAATTTATCCGCTTGGTTACGCGCTATTTCTTCATCGTAATGATAAACTTCCAAAAAGTATTCTTTTGCCTTTGCTTTTGCGACTTCCAAGAACTGCTGCTCATCATCGGCGGAATGTAATTTAACGAGATGCGAAAAACTCCATTCGCTATAGTCGTCAATACAAGCATCCCTCGCATCCTTAAACATCTCTATACATTCCCAATCGCTGTTTTTGGGAAAATCGGTAACGATTGCAGCAACGGTACGCAGGGATCCTCTTTCATCGTCAAAACGGAAAGCCTCACCGACATCCAATCCCAAACGCTTTGAAGCCGATTCCGTAATGACATAGGCATCTTCTGCTTTGCTCCAATTGCCTTTCACCAGCTGCACGCCTAACATCTCTGCGGCATTATAGGTTATGCCAAAGTAAACGACATTCGCATCAAACATTTCGTAGGAGTCGTTTTCAACATTTTGTACGAAAACTGGAGTTTGAATAAATTTCAGCATATCATTGGCTATCGCAGGCATCAGTCCAAAATCCTCGACGGCAGGATTGCCTTCGCAAATGGAATTGCCTAAGGGACGAGCTAAAGAAGAATAATAATTTCCTGATGCTATCCCAAAACCGCCTCCGTCCATTTCCAAATAATAGACACGCTCGCCATCAGGGACGGATTTGTTGAAGGTGAAATCGTGGCGCACCTGAACAAGGATGAGATACGCCGTAGCAAACGCCACCGCCAACCCGATGACATTCAGCACCGATGAGGCCGTGAAACGTTTCAGTGTCGTTATGAAATTCTTGATAATCA
>JAGHSL010000111.1 GCA_018065885.1 Candidatus Limimorpha equi | reverse complement strand
GGTCCAAGGACGCATCACATACATGGTTGAATAAGGTCCACGGAGGTTAGGAGCGATACCGGCAGCATAGTTCAGATGTTCCATGCCTTCGAGGTCTTTCTCGGTATAGGCAGACTTCACCATGATGTGTTCGGCAGTTTCCCAATTTTCACCCTGTGGGCAAGTTGCATTGTTTTCAGGTACAACGTTAAGGTTGATGTCTTTATAATTTGGTTTCATCTTATTACTTTTCCTTTCTTAATTTGGATTGCGGGATTTGGGGAATGCGAGGTTTCGGGATTTGAACAATTCTAAACTTTCCATTTTCTGGACGCAAGCATTGCGTCCCTACTTTCCACTCTATCACTTTCCCTTTTCTCTTTATTTTGTTATACCTAATTTTTGTTGGAATTCCTGTAAAGTATCGAGGACGTTACTCTTCACATGGATGAAATACTGCAAGCCTGCTTCTTTCAGCACATCGGCGGTGCCGGCCGGATTGCCAGCCAAAACCACGATGGTATCATTCTTCAGGGCTTCGTAAATCTTGAGTGCATTACCTTCACCGTATTCTTCATCCGACGAACAGATGACCACAATTTCAGGCTTCACTTCGCGAGCGGCAGCTATGCCTTCGTCCAAAGTCTTGAAACCAGCGTTGTCGACGACTTGGAAGCCAGCGCAAGCAAAGAAGTTGGAAGCAAAGTTGGAACGAGCCTTTAGCATGGCGAGGTTGCCGTATGTGAACATCCAAGCGACTGGGCGCTTGTGATTCTGAGCATAGACATCGGTAGCATAGCGCAACTGTTCAAACTGCTGAGCAGCGCGGAAGGTCACGATGGTCTCAATTTCAGCATTTTCGTCACGACGGTCATTGGCTTCGAAGACCCATGCTTCAGGAGCAAATTTCATCGTTTCGGTGAAGTTCGGGAACTGGTTGGTGCCGAGGATGGTTTCGCGACGTGTAGCCACATTGCTGAACTTCTTGGCAGCGCTTTCCTTAATCAAGGCCTGAATGAAGCCTTTGCGGACAGCGGCGAGATAACCGCCTTCGTCCTGAATCTTATTGAACAGATCCCAAGCGGCCTTTGCGATGGAATCGGTGAGGTTTTCAATGTAATATGAACCTGCGGCCGGATCAGCAACCTTATCGAAATGAGCTTCTTCCTTCAGGATAAGCTGCTGGTTGCGTGAGATACGGTTGGCAAAATCGGTAGGATTTTCAAATGGCGTATCGAATGGAGTGACGCAGAATGAATCGACACCGCCGAGGACAGCCGACATGGTGCCGGTGGTGGTTCTCAGCATGTTGACGTAAGCATCATACAGGCTCATGCCGATTTCAGCATTGAAAGCGTGGATGTGCATCTTGGCATTTTCCTCCTTGCCGCCGTAAGCCTTCACGATGTTGGCCCACAAATAACGGTAAGCGCGCATCTTGGCCAGTTCCATGAAGTAATTCTGACCGACAGCCACGTTGAAACGCATCTTTGGAGCGATTTCGTCGACAGTCAGGCCTTTTTCAGTCAGTTGATCGAGATATTCGGCACCGATTGAAAGAGCGAATGCCATTTCCTGAACGATGGTAGCACCAGCATTGGTGAAAATGTGGCTGTTGACACCGATGGTTTGGAAATCAGGCATTTCGGCTTTCACCATGATATAAGCCAGTTCCATATCGGTGGCTTCGCTGACAAACCAAGTGCCACGGCGGAGATAGCGTGTCAGAGGGTCGTAGTTGAGCGAGCCTTTCACTTCCGGCACTTTCGACATCATCTCCAGCAGCGGGAGATGATACTTGTTGTTGAACAGGTTGATTTCGACTTTCTTCTGGTCGATGCCGTTCAGCAAAGTTGAGATTTCGATGGCATCGTAAATCTTGTTGTTTTCCAGCTTGAAGCCGATGGAATTGCAGCCGCGGCTGATGGCATCGAGAGCTTGCTTGTTGGCTTCGGCAACATTATTCACGATAATATCCTGACGGATAAGCCAGTTGTTTTCCTGACTGCGGTTGCCGCGGACAAACGGGAATTGGTTAGGCATGACACCCATCCAGGTGATGTGCTGCAAGTCTTCGGCACGGTAGTAAGGTCTTACCTGAAAACCTTCAGCCGTTTTCCACACCAATTTCTTGTTGTAATCGGCGCCCTTGAGGTCTTTCTCGATGACAGCCTCCCACTGTTCGGTGGTTATTGGTGGAAATTCCTCAAAAAGTTTCTTTTTTTCTTCCATGTATGTTGATTTAAAAATTTGATATTTAATGATTTAAGATTTAAAATTCAAGATTTAAAGATTCAAAAATTCAAAGATTTATGGTTGACAATTTGACTTATGGACATTTAGACAATTAGACTTTTTGATTTCGGGATTTGAACAATTTTGAACTTTATATTACTGAAAACCATAAAAATCATTTGCCCAAATCCTGCTTGAAGCCCCAGCCGCTTTTGCCTATAAGTGCCGTGATGGTATTCGGACTCAAGTTCACTTTTTTCGAGATGTTGATTCTCGAAGAAAACACGCCGTAGCCACCGCTGATATTTGAATAATCAGAAAGGTTCTGTGAAATGCTACTCGAAGGTGAATTGACTTCAATGTAATTGTGAAGCTCTGATCCGCCGGCAGCTATCAATATATTCAGGTCGCCAATCAGACGCTCAACATTCATTGTGTCGGCACCAATTTTGCTCGTCAGCATGTTGAAAAGAGCTTCATGCTTGTAAAGCACTTCGTATTCCTTGTAACTGCCCCATTCTTCGAAAGCCATTTCATTGGAATTATATGTACCCAGCGACCATTCCACTTTTTTGTTCTTCGTTTCCTGGCCAGGATGAGTTTCCTTATAATTAAATTGCATCTTCAATTCATAGACGTATGCGTTTTCAGCACTGAAGAACATGATTTTGCTGGCCGAAATTGAAGTTGGATCTAAATCAACGGAATTCGTTGAAATAGAAAACTTTTCACCGCCAACCATATTTGAAACTGCCGAAACCGTGTCATTCTTGATAATCACTTCAAGACGATACCTGTATTTTGAGTTGCTGTTGTCTGTATAGAAACGCGCGGTGGTGTAATACACTTTTTGGTCGGGAGAATAGAAAGCTCCCGGTTCCTTGCTGTGAATGGTCATCGTGTCCAGATCGAAAACCCTTCCTGTCGGGTGATACGAATTGCCTGCATGAGTGCTTTTTTCCTCAATGATGCGAGCGTCCAGTTTGCCCGGATAGTTGTTCGAATCGGGAATCAGAGCCACGGTGTTGGCATTGACTGATGCGTCGTCGCTGCCCGAAAAAGCGCGGATGATTTTCACATAATTGGTGTCTTTTGTGACATCAAGCAAGCCGTAAATGACTGGAATTTCCTTGTAGTCGGCATAAAGGTCGACTTTCGTGCTGCACGAAGTGAATACTGATGCAAAAGCTAAAAGCAATGAGAAGATAGTGATAGAACGTTTCATTTTTTCCTTATGTATTGAAAGGGCAAAGGTAAAACATTTTTCATTACTTGCCGTGAATTAATTTCCAAAATCTACACCCCTTCCTCCTTTTCCCTTTCTCTTTCCTCCTAAATTCCTTTTTCTTTGAAAGTTTTTCTTCAATTTACCGAAGCAACCAATATTTTCCTTTTCTTTGTGAGAGAAAACACCTTATTTTGAAAAGACTTTACAGACCATTGTTTTTGCTCATCTTGATGGGCATTGCGCTTTCGGCTTTTCCGCAGAATGAAAGCGTTACGCTTTTCGTGAACGATGGCGAGAAGGTGGTTTATCGTGTCGCTCAGGATGTTACGGTTCAGGAAGGCACCGTTTCCGATGCCTTGCAGAACGTGCCCGGTGTGAAAGTAGACACCGAAGGCAACGTCACTTTGCGTGGCGTGAATACGGTTGAAATATGGATTAATGACAGCCCTTCGCATTTCGACGAGGAAGGCCAGAAAAGTTATCTACAGCAAACACCCGCCGCAATCATCGAGCAAATCGAAGTGATGACCAACCCTTCGGCACGCTACACGTCCGACACCGACACGGGCATCATCAACATCATCACGGGCAGCCGGAAGCAACACACGCAGTCGCTGAATGTCAGCCTGCAAGCCAACACCAATCCGCACATTTCGCCACGTATCGCCTACCTTTGGAGCAACGAAAAAGTGACTTTCACCGCCAACCTGAAAGGCACTTTCACCAATACCATCAAAAACTCAAACGGCTGGAGCAGCTCTTTCGATTCCGTTCCCAATGCTAACAATGTCATGATGCTGGATTCCTCCAACTACACCGTTTTCCATTCAAACGACACCACGAGGGAATACAGCCTCACCGCCTTGATGAAAGTGGATTACAAAATCAACGGCAAGAATGACTTTTCGGCCTATTTCAGCATCAATCCGTCGCGGACAAAAAGCGTTTCGGTCAACAACACCTTGCGGCAGGAATACATTCACGAAATCGGCGTTTACGACTACACCATCACCAACCGCGGCAACGAAGGCGTTCTTTTCGGCACGGCGGGAGCCTATTTCCAGCACCGCTTCAATGATGATGGACACAACATTTCCATCAACCTGAGCAGCGATTTCGATTTCGGCAACGTGAAACATTCCGAAATACGCGAATTTTCCAATCATGACAACCTGAACCGCGACATTTTGAAAACAGACCTTTTCACCGACATCGGATGGGATGCCAAAATCGACTACAACCTTCCATTAGCAAAGACAAGCGATTTGTATTTGGGCCTGCACAACAACTTCCACCCCGACAACAACTTGGAAACCTACGACACTTTGGCACCCGATGGCAACCGCATCACCGACTGGTTGCGTTCCGAGCACCGCTATTTCAACATCAACCAGACCGAGGGGCTCGTGATTTTCCAACAGCGTTTCGGCAACTTCACGCTTCGTCCCGGCATCACCTACGGCCTGATTCGCGTCAAGGCAAGATATTTGGATACGCCTGAATTCAACATCGTTAAATTCTTCCCCAATTGGCGGCCATCGCTGCACCTCACCTACCGCACGGCTTCGATGCACAATTTCTACCTAAGCTACACGCGCCGAAACACCGTCGACTGGGTCAGGAATTTCACAGAGCGCATCAACTATTCGGAAGAATCGATGAGCACCGGCAATCCCGATTTGCTGCCCACGACAACCGATGTGTTTGAAGGCGGCTGGGCGAAATATTGGGACAGTTTCGGCTCGGTCAGTGTGAAAGGTTACTACAAAAACTCAAAGGACAACATCAACACGGTGACGGAATCCATTTTCAGTCCCATCATGGGCCGAACCATCAGCATTTCAAAGCCTTACAACATTGGAAAATATTACGATGCAGGCTTTGAGTTCAACCTGACCTACCGTCCCAACGCCATGCTCAACATCCGTCTGGATGCCAATATTTATGACTCGTTCCTGAAAACCGAATACAAAGACGAAACAGAAGAAAACCGTATGCTGTGCTACAATTTCCGCCTCAACGCCTGGACAAAAGTCCTGAACAAACTGGAACTGATGGGCACAGCCTATTACAACTCGCCCACGCAAACTCTCTACACCTTGAACCAGACCGCCTACGGCATCAACTGCGGCCTTCGTGCCGATTTCTTCGAAAACCGGCTATCCGTATTGCTCAACGCAAATGATATTTTCAACTGGAACAAGGAAGACAACAATATTTTCAGTCCGACTTATTCTTCCTACAGCACCAACCGAACCAATAGCCGTTACGTCAGTCTGGAAGTGATATTCAAAGTGCTGTAAAGAAAAGAAAATCATTTTTCTCATTATTATCCAAATAATTATTACTTTTGCAATTATTATCCGAATAATAATTTATTTAAACGTATGAAAGACAATGAAATAAATAACCCTTTTGTGGTTGGAAAGTATGTTGCGCCCGAATATTTCTGCGATAGGGAAGAAGAAACCGCTTTCCTAAAGAAACAAATCGACAATGGCCGCAACACGGCTTTGATTGCACCACGCCGATTGGGAAAAACAGGATTGATACACCACCTTTTTGCACAAGACGAAATCAAGGAGCGTTATCATGTCTTTTTCATCGATATTTATGCAACAAGCTCATTATCAGAGTTTGCCTATCTGTTTGGAAACACTATTTACAAGCAATTGAAACCACTTCGCACCCAATGGGCGGAAAAGTTCTTCCAAATCATAGCATCGCTGCGCCCAGGCTTCAAACTCGATGCCGTGACCGGCGAACCGACTTTCGACATTGGAATCGGCGAAATCGAACAGCCACAAACCACACTTGACGAGATTTTCACCTATTTGGAAGCTGCCGACAAACCTTGCATCGTCGCCATTGACGAATTTCAGCAAATCATGAAATACGGCGAAAAAAACATCGAGGCCTTGCTGCGCACGAAAATACAGGAATGTAAACAGACCGTGTTTATCTTTTCGGGAAGCCAACGGCATTTGATGAGCCAAATGTTTCATTCGCCTTCCAAACCATTCTACCAAAGCGTCATTTCAGCAGACTTGAAACCTTTGGAACGGCAAACTTACATCAGTTTTGCCCAAATGCAATTCTCACAATACGGCAAAGACATCGACCCAGACCTTGTCGGAGTGGTTTATGATGAATTTGAAGGCACGACTTGGTACATGCAAATGATGATGAACGAATTGTTTGCCCTCACTGACAAAGGAAAAAAATGCGAAATCGGAATGTTGGAAACAGCCAAGCGAAACGTCATCACGATGCAGGAAATGAATTACAAGGAAATGCTGCAGCAAGTTCCTGCCAAGCAAAAACCTGTCCTGTTGGCACTTGCCAAAGAACAATTAGCGGTAAACGCCATGTCGGGCAGTTTTGTAAAGAAACATGGGCTTAGTTCGGCCAGTTCCGTACAATCGGCATTAAAAGGTCTGATGGAAAAAGATTTGATTACACGCACCGAAAAAGGTTATCGCGTTTACGACTTTTTCTTTGCTGAATGGTTGAGAAGTTATTGATAAGTAACTATTCAAAATTAAACTACATTATAAAGGACACGGGATTTCGAGACTTCGGGATGCCGGAATGCCTCGTATTCTCGCATTCCCGCGACCTCGATGCCTCGTTTTCAATATGTAAACTAATTTTGCTCACCTACTTGAAAAACTATTTGACATTCACGAGAATTAGCGTTTATTCCTTCTATTCCCAGAATTATTCGCAAAAATACTGTTCGATTTTTTGCGAACACCAAGAAAAATATTTACTTTTGCAGTCGAAATAAAATAAGCCTTATGATTGTTGAGTTTCAAGAAGACTATTTGCGTGAGCTTTATGAAAAAGGAACGGCAACCGACAAGAAACATCGGTATCAGCCGGAAGTCATAAAAGCCTATGCGAAATGTATTTTCCGAATGCAGGAATCGTCGGACTTGAACGACTTGAAGCGGTTTCAGGCTTTGAATCTGGAAATGTTGAAAGACGACAAAGAGGGTAGATATTCGGTTCGTATCAATGTGAAATATCGAGTTGAGTTTTCTGTGAGATATATTGATACAGAACCTGTTACCACTATTTGTAACATTATGGATTTGTCGAATCATTATCAATAAAATAATATGGAAGCAAAAAAATCAGAACCGTTTTACCCGATACATCCGGGTGAAATCATCAAAGACGAATTGGAATGTAGAGGTATTTCGCAACGGCAACTGGCACAGAAAATGGGGTTGTCTTATTCGGTTTTCAATGAGATTCTCAATGGCAAACGCCCGGTGAGTTCCGAAGTCGCCATGTTGGTTGAAGCCGCTTTGAACATTAGTGCCGAAACCTTGTTGAAAATGCAAATGCGCTACAATTTACAGATAGCAAAAGAAAACCCTTTGTTTATCAGCAGGTTGGCAGAAATCAGAAAGGTCTGTGCGCTTCTCTGACTTTATGTCTGAAAAATCAGTAGTTTTGCAACCCCAAATCAAAACGAAAATGAAGAAATACATCATCACCATATTGGCTGCTCTTGTGCTGGTATCGTGCGGCGAGAAGCAAAACCAAAACACGACCACGAAAAAAGACGAAACGAAGAAAAACGTTGTCGTCCCGACATTTTCTGCCGACTCAGCCTATCAGTTCGTGAAGGCACAGACTGATTTTGGTCCGCGCGTGCCCGAAACCCCTGCCCATCAGCAATGCGCCGAATGGCTTATCGCCAGACTATCGGAATTTGCCGATACCGTAATGGTGCAGGACTTCCGCGCCCGCATTTTTAATGGTCAAAACATGGATGGTCAAAACATTGTGGCTTCATTCAATCCGAATGCTTCAAAACGCATCGTGCTTTGCGCCCACTGGGATTCGCGTCCCTTTGCCGATCACGATGCCGACGAGGCCAACTGGAACACGCCCATTGATGGTGCCAACGACGGTGCCAGCGGCGTAGGCATACTGATGGAATGTGCGCGGCTTTTCAAACTCCAGCCTTTGAACGAAAAATTAGGTGTCGACATCATCCTTTTCGACCTTGAGGATTACGGCCCGCGTCAGGATGAAGCCGAGAAATATTATGATGGCGAAAATCAATGGGCTTTAGGCTCGCAGTATTGGGCCAAGCAGCCACATGTTTACGGCTACAAGGCATATTACGGCATCCTGTTGGATATGGTTGGCGGTAGCAATCCGAACTTCCCGAAAGAGTATTATTCGCAAGGTTTTGCCGCCTGGCTCAGCAACAAGGTCTGGAGCAAAGCCTACAGTTTGGGCTACAGCCATTGCTTCAGCAACGAGCTTGGTGACCCCATCAGCGACGACCACATTCCG
Organism: Candidatus Limimorpha equi; assembly: GCA_018065885.1. Classification (GTDB taxonomy): domain Bacteria; phylum Bacteroidota; class Bacteroidia; order Bacteroidales; family F082; genus Limimorpha; species Limimorpha equi. Next base: position 1,031 of record JAGHSL010000111.1, on the reverse strand, counting down.
ATGAATCAAGCTGGGCTGCCAACCATCGACATCATTGATTTGCAGCCCAATAGCAGCAACGGAAGTTTCCCTGAAACCTGGCACACCCTGAACGACAACATTTCGAACATCGACAAGGAAACCTTAGGAATGGTGGGAAATCTGGTCGTCGATGTGGTTTACAATGAGTGATTTGAAATTCAAAGTTTATAATTTAATAAAATCCTATTACAATGAAAAAAGTAACATTTATCTTGATTGCCATTTTCGCATTAAGTTTTGGCGTTAAGGCTCAGAATGCAATTGGTCTCCGCTTGGGAGCAGGCTCCGCATCGAATGTTGAGGTTTCTTTTCAAACCCCAATGAGCATGGACAATCGTTTGGAATTCGATTTAGGTTGGAACAATTTTGTCCACGGCGACAACGGAACTTGGACGAACATCAGTTTGTCGGGCACTTATCAATGGGTTTTCCCTATCATTAACAGTTTGAATTGGTATGTTGGTCCAGGTGCCATGCTTAGTTTTTATGACATCAGCCATTCCGGCAACGACAACGATCATTTCGGAATTGGTATTGGCGGTCAGATTGGTATCGAGTATGCTTTTGACATACCTTTGACCCTCAGCCTTGACATGCGTCCGATGTGGAATTTCATCGGCTATACCAAAAACTGGGGCGGCATAGCGTTGGGCGTCCGCTACAGATTCTAAACGGGAAAGTCAATCTTTTAACGATAAAGCCGCACCAAATGATGCGGCTTTATCGTTTACTTTTTATTGATATAATCATTCAGTTCCCGTTTCGAGGAATCGTACTTGAAAGCCTCATTGACCAAATAATACTTGTTGGAATCCAGACAATACTGATAGGCGAATTTGGCAAAATCAAGAGCGTTGTTTTCAAAAGAAAAGAGTTTGCAGATTTCAGTTATCTGTGCAGCAGTCAGCATGTTGCTTGATGCGATTTGCTTTGCTAAGGTCAAGCGGGAAGTATCAAACGATTCATTTTTCAATTGGTTCAGTGCCTGATTGAAATCATTAGGATTCAAT
>JAGHSL010000245.1 GCA_018065885.1 Candidatus Limimorpha equi | reverse complement strand
AAAGACCAACGTGCTTTCGTCGGTGACAGGTGCCGCAAGCGACAGTTGCAGCGGAAGAATTTGGGAGCCTTAGCCTATTTGCACCACGGCGTCGGCCTCAGCGACAACAGCTTCGCGGTGCGAGATGAAAAGAATGGTTTTCTTTCCGTGATATTGCTGCTTCAAGTTTTTCAGCAGTTGTTTTTCTGTCTCGGCATCGACAGCTGAAGTAGCTTCATCTAAAATCAGAATGTTACCTTCGTGAAGCAAGCCACGCGCAATGGCAATGCGCTGAGCCTGTCCTTCGCTCAAGCCACCGCCTCGCTCACTGCATGACGAATCCAGACCTTGAGGCAAGTTCAGGACAAAATCAGCCACAGCGCGATGCAGCACTTCCTTCATTTCCTCTTCCGTGGCATCCGGCTTGGCCATCAAGAGGTTATCGCGTATGGTGCCGCTGAAAAGGCTGTTTCCCTGAGGCACATACATGAAATTGCAACGCAGATTCACATCGGCGGCATGACCTCCAATGAGTATTTCACCCGACTTTGGCTTTAGCAAAGCCAAGAGCAAGCGCGTCAAAGTGCTCTTTCCGGCTCCAGTTTCGCCGACAATCGCCGTCAGTTTTCCAGCTGGGAAACGTGCCGAAAATTCATCAAGCACTTTTTTCTGTTGTCCGGGATACGAAAACACCAAATGATTTACCTCAATTTCTGGTACTTCAGTAATTTGCAGCGGTGCGGTTTCATTTTCCAAAGGCAAATCCTGCAAATCCATCAAACGTTCGACCGAACTGATGGTGCGAATGAAATTAGGCACCACCTTGGCAAGGCTCGCCACCGGACGCTGCACTTGTCCTACAAGTTGCAGGAAAGCCGTCATCATGCCAAAAGTGACCACTCCGTTGCGAATGCCAAACACACCCCACAAGAACGTGATGGCATAACCCGAAGCAAAGCCCAGACTCATGAACGAGCGTGCTATAGCTCCATAATTCAAGCGTTTGACAGTGTCGCCATACAAGTCCTTTTGCAACCAGCCTAAACGCTCAACCATACGTTTTGTCCCAGCAATAGTAAGCACGACAATACGGTTTTGCAAAGTCTCCTGCAAATGCGCCTGAATACCACTATCCTTTGCCCGGATAGCATTCGTAAGACTGCGCAAAGTGTTGAAAAACAATCGGCTTCCCAAAACTGCGACCACCATCAGCACAAGCAGAATCCAAAGCAAATTGGGAGCCATCAGCAGCAGATAAACCGATGCGGCCAGCAACTGGAACAATGTCACAATTACGTTTGGCAAACGGGAGCAACAGAATTCTACAATCATGCTCACATCCTGTTCAAGACGGTTTATCGCGTCGCCACTATGGAAGACTTCACGGCCTTCCCACTGGCTGTTAAGCACATGGGCATACAACGAACGCCTGATTTTTATCTGTGTTTTGATGGAATTTAAACCTTCAAGATAATCGTAGACCACATGCGAAAACAATTGCAAAAGCATGATGCCAATCATAGCCCAGACGTATGGCATGATTGGTTTTTCAAGCGCACCTGTAGCAATATCGACCAAGTTTTTACATACGGTCACAAACGCCAATGAAGCTACTACGCCTATCAGTCCGATAAGCACGCAAATCAGCATTCTGCCACGGGAAATGCTTAAGAATGAAAGCAAACCCTTTATGCAGGATTTGAAGTTTCTCATTCCGTTATGCCTATTCTTTTCCAATCGTCCAGAACAACAGCTGCGTCATGTTCGGCTTGTTCCTTGGCGATTCCATAGGCTTCGACGAGGAGACCGGCAAGCATGGCCAAATCGAAATCCTTTCCTTCGACAGCATCCCACAAATATGCTGAAGAAGCGTTCATCGATACCATTTGCGTGAAATCGGCAACTGCGTTGCCTTCAGCAACAAGAATAAACTGATCGCCCAACGGACGAAGTACCAAATCTTTTTTTGTTCTCATATTCCAAATTTCAATTTCTTTCTATAAATCCACAACAAGCGCTTTCTGAAAGGGAAAAGCTTGAACCACAAGCGGCCTTTTTTCGGCTTGCGGCATTTTCCATTCGGCTTTACGATTCCCGTCACCATGCCAATCACATCAGAAGCCAAAGCCGATTCCGTCCCTTTCAAATTGCCGTCGCCCATAAGCGTCAGTCTTTCACCCGATTTTGCAATGATGCGATGCAAAACATAGCACCCGTTAAGAAGCCGCACCAACACAATATCCCCGACACCAAAATCAGTTTCTTTCCTCAGAATCACGCTGTCACGTCCTCCCTCAATGAACGGGCGCATACTCACTCCCTTAGGCGTGAAACGCACTTCGCGGCCTTCGGAAAGCAGTGACGCAATACTTTCCATCATCACATCGTTGGGAAGCGTGCGTTCGGTCATTGCATGATAGTTTTCGAACTCAAAAAGGCTGCATCGGCATCAGGGAGGCAATCCAAATGATAAAACGGAACCGTTACGACAGTCTTCTCCATCGTTTCATGCAAACCATCGTACATTTCCCTGTTCATCTTCAAACCCGAAATTGAAGAATAAAGTGCAGCATAAGCTTCGGGCAAAGCACAACGGCGAATCCTGTTTTCGGGTGCCTGACTTAGTTTCACGATTCCTCCGACTGGTACACCTTTGTTAATATAGCAAGATGTCTTGCCGCTCCAAGGCGAACCGAAAACCCAAACCCGGCCATCGTTGCAAAGCCTGACAATAGGATTGTCATCATTAAGCAAATGACTATCAGGAACATTTGCGAGCCAAAGACGACTGTGCGTGCTTTTTCCCGTGCCACTCTTGCCAAGGAAAAGATAGCCTTTGCCTTGGTTTTCAATTACCGAGGCATGCATTTCAAGCACACCGTGAGCCGCATTGGAAAACGCATACATCAACATGCACGAAGTGTCGATCACGAAATGCAAATCGGCTTTCTCGCCAATCATTAGCTTCGCTTGCGAAAAATCCTGATTCGACAACAATTTGGCGCAACATGGCTCAACAGCAGTGGGCGACATCTCGAAAAGCCAATTCTCGCCGCAGCGGTAAACCTTAATCAAAGGAGCATCTTTATCTATTACTTCATTGAAATAAAGCTCTTTATCGGATTCCTCAAACGATTCAACACTGACATCAAAAGCCAGAGGATAGTCTCCCTTACCCTCAAATGGTGCATAATTTGACAATCCAGACATGATGGACTCGTCATCCAAAGTGACAGAAAAAACGCTTTCTGCAACTGTATAGTATTTCTTTTCTTTCATAAAGCCGAATTTGCGACTGCAAAATTAAACAATATTTTTCTTCACTCCGCCAATCATTTTTTCGCGATACTGTTTCAAGGCGATTCTCGGGAACACCCAAAGCAATCGCCACTGCCTGATTTGAATGCTCAGGAAAGTAGTCATGCTGCGTTTCATCCCCGTTTGTTTTCGGTGCGTTTTCGCCATGCTCCATTCAAAGCCAAAATTACCCTCCTTCAGAATCATGTCGACGGTCCTTTTGGCTCTTTTCCTGAACTTTTCATCATAAAAAGGCATTTCATTTTCAGGCAAGCCCAACCAATCGACGGCAATGCAACCAAACACTTGCCAGCCATCCATCAGGCGAAGACGCTGCAACATGTCCGACAAATCCTCCTGATTGATGCTTTCGCGCTTCGCATGGAGCAACATGGTCCAGTCGCACAGTTGACGCATTCCGATTCCGCCATTAATAAAATGATTCCAAGCATGATGAAACACAAACAAAGCGTTGAAAGTGTCGGCTGGCAGCCACACATTCACACCGTTTATCATCATGGAATTGCCGCCTACGGCCATGCCCTTATCGGAATATGGCTCATAGATGGCATTCATTTCCCTATAGTAAAACAACGAGGTCAAGCGATGAATCTCGACAATGATTCCATCAACCACGATATGGTAATTCAGTTCCGTTCCATAACCTTTGGCTGCCTCAACCTCACCAGCCATGGCATCGACCAAGGCACAAGCCGCATCATAATTTTCCTTGCCGACATACAAATCAATGTCGCCGCACTGACGCAACTCGGCAACAGGATAATTGGCAGCCAAGCCCTGTCCTTTCATCAGCACCGATTCAATGCCTTTGTCGCGCAAAGCCGTAACGAGGCGTGAAATCATGGCGTTTATACGTTTATGCGACAAGGCCAATGAAATCAATTGCTGGCGCAGATACGCCTTGTTTTTATCAGGCAAACCTTGCCCAGCCCTTGTCTTGAGAGCAGCATGACACAAAAGCCCCATTGTAGTCTGCCGACGGGCCGTATCAAGCAAGCATTTCCATTCAACATCATCATCCAGATTGACCATCACATTCCACAAAGCGGAACGCAACAACGAAAAATAAGTATCATTATTCTCTTTCATTGCTCATCATTATTTCAACAGCAGGAATTTGCAAAATCTTACCAGGCGTAATAGGAACACTTTTTTTTGTCGATAAATGGGAAATCAAGGAATCGCCGCTGAAAACATCCAAACAGAAACCTTTGTAGAATGCACCAGGAGGTACCTTTACGGTAAAATACACAGCACTGTCACGAGACAAAAGCACGCCGTCAGGACAATCACACCAAACGATATTGTCGCCTATAGATGAAGACAACGCATAAATCCGCTGATCTTCAGTTCCTATATCTCTAATTATATAATTCCCCCAAATCTTGTTCAATGTGTCATTATCCGTAAAACGCAAAGCCGTCACCAAGGCATCGCCCAACAAGCCCACCTTGACACCGCCATTGACATATTTCAGCTTTTGCTGTTCTTTTCTTCCGAAAGCCACCTGTGGATTGTAACGAGGATCCGTATTGGCAGAATCATATCTTTGATGCTGTAACAATTTTATTTCTACGTCACAGCCATGCATGGCGACATAGCTTTCCTCAGGAAGAACCGCACAAAACAAATTGGTTCCAGCAATATTTTGCTGACGGCAAAGCACAAAGCCACTGTCTATGCCCCCGTTTTCGGAAATCACCCCATTATAATCATAAACCATTAGATTTCCATTTACCATTTTTGTTTCCTCTGCATAGTGAAACACATCATGCAACGAAGAGTTTTCCTCGCATGAAGCCAAAAAAAGCAACAGAAATGGCAAAAACATCAACCTCATTTTCATTTTTTACACTTTAAATGAAGCAACAAAAATAAGGATTTTACTTCACATGGCATTAAATCATTTTTAAAATGTCTATTCTTCAAAGACTTTCTTGCAAATTTGCAAAAAACATAATGAAAAAACACATTATATTGAGTAAGTGGTCGGAAATAAACCACATTTTAATTCACTCATTTCGACAGGATCAACAAGCTGATAATCAGCTTGCTGACACCCTTCTCCAAGGGTATGACGGATATCGAAGCATTGTGCCTTTTATGTAAACAAATTTTGCTCACCTAATTGGTGAAAAAACATCACACAAGTCCAAACAAAATCAATATTTTTGCAACGCAATAAAATGGCATGATTTTAGTTATTTCAAGAAACATCAAACAATTCAACAGATAAACAAAACAACAATTCAACAACATGTTTTCCCTACTTCAAATTCAGGCAGCAAGCAACGACTTGGCTGCAACAGCGGCAACAATGCCCGTAGAAACCGTGGAACAGCCAACGGAATACACCTTATCTATATTGGAACTCGCTACCAAAGGCGGTTGGATTATGGTTGTGCTCGCCATCCTTTCGGTTTTGGCGGTTTACATTTTCATTGAACGTTTTCTAACCGTCTCTCGTGCAACGAAATACGACATGGGCTTCATGGAACGCATCCGCGAATACATGAAAGACGGCAAGATTGATTCGGCCAAAGCCTTGTGCCGCGGCAACTCCACCCCCATTTCCAGAATGATTGAAAAAGGCCTGTCGCGTTTGGGCCGTCCGCTCAACGACATCAACTCGGCCATCGAAAACGTGGGCAACCTCGAAGTCAGCCAGTTGGAGAAAGGCGTTTCCATTCTGGCCATGATTGCCAGTGCCGCCCCAATGCTCGGTTTCTTAGGCACTGTGACGGGCATGATCCGCGCATTCTACAACATGTCGATGGCCGGTAACAACATCGACATCGAACTGCTTTCATCGGGCATTTACGAGGCTATGGTCACCACGGTCGGCGGCCTGATTGTCGGCATCATCGCCTATATCTTCCACGCCATCATCACCAACCGCATCCAGAAAGTGGTCTA
>JAGHSL010000214.1 GCA_018065885.1 Candidatus Limimorpha equi | reverse complement strand
ATATTTACATTTTGGCATGAAATCTCATGCCTTTGCGTAATTGCTGCAAAGGTAGTGAAATTTACTTTTCGCTTGATGCGGAATTGTAAAATGCTAAATAAACCACTTGTTTTTACAGTAAGTAGGTAATCAAAATTAGTTTACAGATTGAAAACGAGGCATTGAGGTCGCGGGAATGCGAGATTACGAGGCATTCCGGCATCCCGAAGCCTCGCAGTCTCGAAATCCCGTGTCCTTTATAATGTAGTTTGATTTTGAATAGTTACTTATTACTTTATCGTGACTAAATGAATGTGATGGACAAAACCGTAATAGTTTCTAAAAAACACAGGACAGATTCAAATGGTTTTTGAGAACGATAATTGGCTATTTGGAGTGATTTTTATGCCCAAATAGCCAGTTATAATTCAAAACAAGTCGTCGAGAATGATTTCGTTTTGAACGTAATTTATTGCATAACTGTTTCTTACAAGTCCAAACGAAGTTATCATGGCAAAAAATATGTTTTTCCGTCTATAGTATTCCCTAAGGACAGACAATCGGTTGGCTATTTTTTCATATTCCACCTTTGTCAAAGCGTAAGGTTTGTCGCTGCATTTCATTTCGCAAACTGTAACGGCACGGTCGGCGCGTTCAATAATCATGTCGACTTGCGCCTGACTTGAATAGTAGGAACAAGTGTTGGTCAACACGCCCGAAATGCCAAGCATGGATTTGATTTTCGGCAAGTGGGCAAAACAGAGTTTCTCAAATGCCAGGCCACGCCATGTCTTATAGGAATTGGTGGCTACGAGATGTTGCCAAGTGTCGGAATCAACTGTATTTCTGCCTTTTACAAACTGAAAATAAAACAAGGTGAAGAAATCTATTAATTGGAAAGTGTAGGACACTTCGCCGAAAGCCTTGTATTTTCTGATGAAACCGCACTGCTCCAAAGCATCAAGTTTGCGCGTCAGGCCGCCGCCGTTGCTCAAGCCTGAACGGGCGACAATTTCATCGCGCGAGAAGCCCGATTTCTTTTTCGCCAAGGCTTCAACAATTCTGACATATTCTTCCGATTTGGCGAAAAGTGAATTGTAAAGATTGTCGAATTCATCTTCAAGCAAGGCTGATTCGCTGAAAAACAGGCGGTCGATGTTTTGGGCAAGGCTGCGGCTTTTGTCCAAAAGATGCAGATAATAAGGAATGCCGCCCAAAATCATGTAACACTCGGCAATGCTCAGATTGTCCCATTTTATTTTCTGGCTCAAAAGATATTCCTTGGTTTCCGACAAAGTGAAAGGATTGAGTTTCAGCTTGCAAGTCAAGCGGTTGTGCAATCCGCCACGGTTACGGATGACATTGCCAACCATCCATGATGCCGCCGAACCGCAGACAATCAGGACAATGTCGTTACGCGCCGAAGCCCACACATTCCAAAACATTTCCAAAGCCTTGACAAAATCCGATTTCGGCGTGTCCATCCACGGCAATTCGTCCAAAAAGATGACTTTCCTTTGCTTCCTCGATTTTGCAACCAGTTTCTCCAAACGCCCGAAAGCGAGAAACCAGTTTTCAGGCGCGGTCTGGTCTTCCGAATCGCCGTATCTTGCCAAACTGCTGTTGAACTGCGCCAACTGCTCAGTCCTGTTTCCGCGTGCTACGCCAGTGGCATAGAAAACGAAATCATCGTGAAAGAACTCGCGTATCAGATAAGTCTTGCCCACCCTACGACGACCATAAACGACAACAAACTCAGAACTGCCTGAATCATAGATTCTTTGCAGTTCTTTCATTTCCTCTTTTCTGCCGACAATATTCATTTTTCAATTCTTATTATTGGCTGCAAAGATATGTTTTTTTGTTCAAATAGCCAAAAATAAAACGATAATTGGCTATTTGGAGTGATTTTTATGCCCAAATAGCCAGTTATATTGTAAAAAAACAAGAATATTTCACCGCTCTTTTCAGCACAAATCACCAATAATGAACCAAGAAAGATTATCGGATAATTTGCGGAATTAATGTTTGCCCAAAGGTTATTCCTTTACAAATTTTCCGTTTACAATATCATTTTCAGCGTTGTAGATTTGGTAAGTATAAATGCCTGGCTTAAAGCCTGCAATTCCAACTGTGAGCACATTGCCCTCGCCACGGATGATGCGGCTCATGACCAAACGCCCCATGGCATCGCTGATGCTGATGCGGTGTTCCTTTCCCGCTGGTAGACCTGAAATGTCGAAGTGTATCTCATCTCTCGCTGGATTAGGAAAGGCCAAGGCCTCTAACTGCTCCTTGGGTATCTTGCTCACGCTGCATGGTATCGGATTGAAGTCTTCGCG
>JAGHSL010000054.1 GCA_018065885.1 Candidatus Limimorpha equi | reverse complement strand
CTGCAACACCTTAAAAATCCAGAATATACAAAACTGACTCTCGTTGACAAGTACCCCAATCAAATCAAATTCGAATGTTCGCTCGACTATGAGCGCCGCCATATCGATGACTTCAAGCATGTAGTACGTGTTTTTGCCGATGCGTGTGAAATGCCGGAACAGATATTTTCATCTATAATTGAAACGAGTGGTATACTTTACGATAATGCTCTTGAACACAAACCCAAACATTTGAAATATATGGATTTAGCACTTTCTGAAGGTGATGATTTTTTCCAGATGACCATTAAGGATTGTGGCAAGCCTTGTGATCCAATGGTACAAGGATTAATTGATGCCAAGTTGTGCAGAACAGATTCAATAGATTATCGGTATATGTTCGGCATGAATGTCACTACGATTAAGTGGGGAAAAGTTTTTTAGCTTAGAAATTAAGGTTTAGGGACGCGGTGTTCGCGTCCCTAAATTTAGAGTTGAGTTTATTCTTTCTTTCCGCCTCCAAATTCCATCAAATAAGCCTTCAGGAATTCATCAATCTGGCCATCCATCACGGCCTGCACGTTTGAGGTCTGATAGTTGGTGCGGTGGCCTTTCCGTTATCGGCGATGTCTACAAATCGGAGGCCTACGAGTTGTCGTGTTTCATCAACAAGGAGGATGAAATCATTCCGTGGTATACCATCAACAAGGCGCCTTCCGCCGAGTTGCGTCCCGACCAGAAGGACAGCGACAGCCTGCCGGACTACAGCATTCTCGATGCCATTCTTTACCAATACATCGAATGTTCGAAATCGAGGGAAGAAATTGTGGCACAAGGTTTTGATGAAGCTGTCGTGGCAAAAACCATCCGCATGGTGAACCGTAACGAGTTTAAGCGTCAGCAGGTGGCGCCGATTTTGCGCGTCTCGCCACGAGCCTTTGGCGCGGAACGGACTGTTCCCGTGGTGGCTAAGTTCTGATATTTTTCATAAATATGTTGAATATAATTTAACAGCCTTTTCTTATTGCAAAAAAGAAGTGAATTTGAACGGCTTTTTGTGTTGCCGATGGGGAAAAATGTCTACTTTTGCGCTTGAAATTTATTGTAACCGATAGATTCTGATGGTAATTTTGTGTAAAAAACCAAAGGCAATTGTTTCGGTTCTTTAATAACGATAGATAAATCACTTAGTATTAACGAAATAACAATTAATGGTAAAAAAGTAATTCAATCATTAGACATATTTAAATAAATGCATTAGCTTTATGCTTGTGTTGTCAAAACTTCCACTTTTACAAACACATTTCAGGCAGTAAGCCAATGCTCACGCGTAACAGCGTGGGCTTTACTGTATAGTTGAAATGTGTGGCTGTGGAAGGCCTTGACAACCAACTTCAAATAGTGAAGCCTTCGTTTTTTTATGCCTATTTGAAAAAACCAACAAACAACAAAATCAGTACAAACATGAAGGAAAAATTAAAATTCGGCTTTTTTAGCCAAGGCTACGAAGCTCCGCGTGCGGAGAGCATAGCATTGAGCAATGAAGGCCTGTTGTGCGCATCAGATGTGCTGACAGGCGGAACAGAGCAAGTCGTCAATGGTTTTGGCGACTGGGGTATGGGTGTCAGCGGTGGCGGCACCGAAAGCGTTTCAAGTAAAGGTGGCGAATGGTAAATGAGGCCTCCGGCAGACAAAATTCAAAGTTAAAATTCAAAAAATCAAATTTCAATAATCAAACTTCAAAAAATGAAAAAGTTATCATTGATGTGCATGGCGGCACTGTTACTGTTGGCCGCATCATGCAAAAAGGAAAACAAAACTGAAATGGGCGAAAGCATTGGCTTCCGCGCCACTACTGAAACCCCAAGCAGCGACAGCAAGACCTATCTTGACGGAACATCTGTAAAATGGAAACACGACGATGCCATTCTGGTGTGCAGCGGCAGCGAGCCTTCTGGCATGAAGTTCATCGCCAATGTAATAGGCAGCACTGGCACGACGGCTGATTTTGATGCCGATGGCATTTGCCCCGATGAGTTTTTCCAAGAACCCTACACGGCGTTCTATCCCTATAATAATGTGACGGCAGACGACGGCGTCTACACGCTCAGCCTGCCAGCCACTCAGGTTTATGCCGCAGACGGCTTCGCCCCGGGTGCCTTCCCGATGATGGCTGTGTCAAACACAACCGATCTCAGTTTCAAGAACATCTGTGGCATGCTCGAACTGAATCTCTACAGTCCGGAACCCTGCCAAGTGCGCAACATCACCATCACCTCATTGAAGGAGGGCGGCGAAATGCTGTGGGGCAAAGGAACGGTGACCTGGGGCAGTGTGCCTGTACTTTCCGAACTTGCCAACGGCAGCAGCAGCCTCAAGCTTGACTGCTTCGCCACCGGCCAGGGCGTGGAGCTAAGCACCGATGAGGCAAATCCGACGGTGTTCCATTTCGTCGTTCCGGCAGGCACGCTTGGCGAAGGCTTCACCGTGAAGGTGACCGATGTCAACGGCGACATCTGGACTAAAAATTCAACGCAGGACAACAGCATCGTGCGCAACACCGTGACAATGATGCCGACGCAGCCGGTGAGCTGCGTCATTTCCTATCCCGTAGGTTCTGTCGAGGGCGGTGTGTTCACGGTAGACCTGGTTGAAGGCTTCCCGAAAAAGGTGTTCTTCTCGAATGGCAACCTGCAGTACCAGGCTTCAACCGACACATGGCGTTTTGCCGAGCACCAGTTTACATATATCGGAAACGCTGCCGGCAACAACACTGCTGCTGCTGACAGACCTACCCAGCCTTATTGGATAGACATGTTCGGCTGGGGCACTTCGGGCGTTAACCCGAATGCCGACGGCGAGGTTGACCCATATTATGTGAATTACCAGCCCTGGGCTGTATCGACTGCAACTGTCGACGAAACCAACAACAAATACGGCTACGGCCCTTCGATAAATAGGAATCCAATGAATGCTGCAGGTGAAGACGAACGTAACCTCCTTGTGAGCAACGGCAGCGACTGGGGCTGCAACGCCATCAGCAACGGCGGCAACGCCAGAAACTTCGGCTGGCGCACACTCACACAGCCAGAATGGAACTATCTCCTCAACACGAGAAAGGTGAATGGCAAAACTGCTTATCTTGTAACAACGCTCAACAACGGCATTAAAGGCATCATTGTTTTTCATGATGATTATGATGGCCCCACCACAGGTCTCACCTCCATTCCTGATGGGTGTGTGTTTCTTCCTTATGCTGGGGAAAGAACTGGTACTAGTGTAGGCAATGTTAACACGAATAGCTTTTATTGGACTTCAACTCGTTACAATGCGTCTGTCGCTTATTTCGTAGATGGCAAATATACAGGTGGTACAAACCGTAATCGCAGTAAAGGTTTCTCAGTCCGTTTGGTATATGACAAATGAGCTAATGCAAGAGGAAAAGGAGCAAGAGAGATAGGAGAGGGGAGAGGCGCGGTTGTGCGCCTCTTTCTTTTTTTGTGTGGGGTAATAAATCTGTGCGTTAGCCAATCTGTGGAATTTTTGCGCTTGCGCATCCAAAATTTAATCCGCGTAAAATCTGCGTTATCTGCGTCATCTGCGGTTTTATGAAAAATAAATCTGTCCAATCTGTAAAATCTGTAGTTTATTGGCAATCAGCGCAATCAGCGCAATCAGCGGTTTTAAAGAAATCCTCTGCGGAAATCAGCGGCATCAGCGGGAGAAAAAAACATGCAAATCAGAGCTATTTATTATCTTTGCAGTCTGAAAATCATAAAGCCATGGGCATCTATCTCAATCCGAACAACGTGCTGCTACAGCGAGCCAGAAAATCAGAAATCTTTATCGACAAATCGATGATGATTGCCGAACTGAACAAACTTGTTGATACTGAGAACAATTTCCTATGCATTTCCCGTCCGCGCCGTTTTGGAAAGAGCATGATGGGCAACATGATTTCGGCCTACTATTCAAAAGGTTGCGACTCAAGGGAACTGTTCAAGGATTTGAAGATTGCCAAGACAAAGGATTTTGAAACTTATCTTAACAAGCTGAATGTGATAAGCATAGATCTAAATGCGTTTTACCGAAATGTTCAGGATAAAAACGATCTGATAAAGGTTGTCACAGAGGAGATTAAGGCAGAACTGAGCGAGGCTTTCCCTTCGGTGAAAATCTTGGAAAGAGACACGCTTCCTTTTGCTCTTCAAAGGGTCTATGCAAAGACTAACGAGACCTTTGTCATCATCATCGATGAGTATGACGTTCTTGTGCGTGAGCAAGTGGGCAGTAAACTCTTCAATGCGTATCTCGAGTTTTTGAATGGCCTTTTCAAGAACTCTAATTTGTCTCCTGCAATTTCGTTGGCCTATCTCACGGGCATCCTGCCCATCGTGCGCGACAAGATACAGTCGAAGCTCAACCTCTTCACCGAATATTCGATGACTGATGCCGGCCGCTTGACTGAGTTCGTTGGTTTCACGGCAGAGGAAACAAAAGGCTTATGCGAGCAGTACGGTATGGATTACGAGGAGTGCAAGCGTTGGTACGACGGCTATGATATGGGGGATGTGAAGGAAATCTTCAGTCCACGATCAGTGGTAAGTGCCATGGAAAGGAAGCGTTTCGGCAGCTATTGGACGCAAACGGGATCATACGAAGCCTTGAAACTCTACATACTGATGAATTTCAAGGGCATGAAGGATGATGTCATTACGATGATGGGTGGCGGAAAGGTTCATGTCGAGGTGGATTCCTACCTGAACACGATGACGGATTTCCATGGCAAGGACGATGTCTTTACGTATTTAATACATCTGGGTTATCTTGCCTACGACAGGAAGGAGGAACTCTGCTATATTCCGAATGAGGAAATCCGCAAGCAGTGGGTCATTTCCATCCAGTACGAACAGGACTATCAGCCAATCATCAAGCTGGTGGAGGATTCCAAGCAGTTGCTTGAAGCCACTATTAATAAGGATGAAAAAGCCGTTGCAAATGCCTTGACAGAAGCGCATATCCGCACCACCAATCCGCTGACCTACAACAACGAAGCCTCGTTCCAAAGCGCCATCGGGCTGGCCTATTTCTACGCCAACCTGAAATATACGGTAATCAAGGAACTGCCCACCGGCAAAGGCTATGCCGATTTGGCTTTGATTCCATACGTCCCGAACATTCCGGCAATGATCATCGAGCTGAAAAACAACAAGTCGGCGGAGTCGGCAATCAGGCAGATTAAGGAAAAGGAATACGACGATTTGCTGGAGCATTACCGAGGTGATTTGCTTTTCGTCGGCATCAATTATGACTCTGACACGAAGGAACACCAGTGCAAGATTGAGGAATGCGTGATTGAATGAAGAGGCATTGCAACACTTCTCTTCCATGCCAAAGAGCCGAAACGCAAAATCACCTTGCGCTTCGGCTTTTTGTTGAATATTATAGATGGAATTATTTTATTATTCTAAGTAACCATTCATAATTAAACTGCAAAAGTATCTTCTCATTTCGACTACTTCGACCGACTCAGCATCCGGCTCAATGAGCTGCAAATCAGGTTACTGAGCTTCGCTTGCTGAGCTTGCCGAAACATCGAAGGGCGAAGCACCGAACTAATATGTAAACTAAATTTGCTCACCTACTTAACATATAGAATCACTTCTATTTACTCTTTCTTTCCGCCTCCAAATTCCATCAGGTAAGCCTTCAGGAATTCGTCAATCTGGCCATCCATCACGGCCTGCACGTTTGAGGTCTGATAGTTGGTGCGGTGGCCTTTCCGTTATCGGCGA
>JAGHSL010000030.1 GCA_018065885.1 Candidatus Limimorpha equi | reverse complement strand
TGACATCAGCCGAAGTCATGTCCGAAAATTCGACACCTTTGTTTTTCAAAAATGTCTCAGCCACCTTCTGAGCCGTTTTCTCATCAACACGTTCCGCAAACAGCGGCATTGCAAACATAATGATTTGCAATAAGATAAGTAATGATTTTCTCATTTTTTTAAAATTTATAATAGTCAAAACATTAATTTTGCAAAGATATACTGTTTTCTTTTACAATTAACATTGTATCGAAATTTACCAACAAGAGAGATGCTCGTCTTAACCAGACCAATTTCTGGCCTATTCTCCGAGTGAACCAGACTATACCAAAGCCCAAATTTATACATAATTTAACAATTATTAACACATAGAAAACCATCATATAATGGGTGAACAATGGATAAACTATGGGAAAATAATGGGAAAATTTAAGTTTTGTTACGATTCCGACCATGACTGGGGTCTTCCAATTCCTTTTCCATAACGCACCGGATTTGGGCCAAAAAAAAAAGAAGTGCCCCCATTTCGAGAGCACTTCCATTATTTTTGTCTTGCAGAGACGTAGGCTACGTCTCCACCAATATTTCCATCAGAACAACCCTTCCAGAACCTTGTCCTCCACCAAATTAGGCAGCGTGACTTTCAGACGAGGCTCCACTTCCATAGCGCGTTTGATGGCGAATGTTGCGCCTTCGTTGCGAGCCCAGTTGCGGCGGGCGATGCCATTGTTGACATCCCAATGCAACATGCAGTGCAGACGACGGTCAGCATCGGCAGAGCCATCGAGCACCATGCCGAAACCGCCGTTGATGACTTCGCCCCAGCCAACGCCACCGCCATTGTGAATGCTGACCCAGGTAGCGCCACGGAAACCGTCGCCGATGACATTCTGAATGGCCATATCTGCCGTGTAGCAAGATCCATCGTAAATGTTTGAAGTCTCGCGGAATGGTGAGTCGGTGCCGGAAACGTCATGGTGGTCACGGCCCAAGACGACTGGTCCGCTCAAGCGGCCATCAGCGATGGCTTTGTTGAATTCGGCGGCAATCTTCGTGCGGCCTTCGCAGTCGGCGTAAAGGATACGGGCTTGCGAACCGACCACCAAATGATTGGCCTGTGCGCCACGAATCCACTGGATGTTGTCGTGCATCTGCTGACGGATTTCTTCAGGAGCGGTCTTTGCGATGTCTTCCAAAACCTTGCAAGCAATGTCGTCGGTGACGGCCAAGTCTTCAGGCTTGCCCGAAGCGCAGACCCAACGGAACGGACCGAAGCCATAGTCGAAATACATCGGACCCATGATGTCCTGAACGTAGGAAGGATAACGGAAGCCACCCTTTTCGTTGAGGATGTCAGCACCGGCGCGGCTGCTCTGCAGCAGGAATGCATTGCCATAATCGAAGAAATACATGCCTTTGGCGGTCAGTTTGTTGATGGCGGCCACATGGCGACGCAATGAAGCCTGTACCTTTTCGCGGAACAATTCCGGATTGTTAGCCATCATATCCTTTGATTCCTCAAAGCTCTGTCCGACAGGATAATAACCGCCAGCCCAAGGATTGTGCAGTGAAGTCTGGTCGGAGCCTAAATCAACGTGGATGTTGTGCTCGGCTGCATATTCCCAAAGGTCGACCACATTGCCTTGGTAGGCATAGCTGCGGGCTTCCTTCTTTTCGACTGATGCCAAAGCATGTTTGAAAAGTTCATCCAGATTGTCCTGAACCTCATCGACCCAGCCTTGGTCGAAACGCTTTTGCGTAGCGCTTGGATTGATTTCAGCTGTGATGGAAACCACGCCAGCAATGTTGCCAGCCTTTGGCTGAGCGCCCGACATGCCGCCCAAACCAGCTGTGATGAACAGTTTGCCAGCCGATCCGCCGCCCTGCTTACGCGAAGCATTCAAAACAGTGATGGTCGTGCCGTGGACGATGCCTTGTGGTCCGATGTACATATAGGAACCAGCCGTCATCTGTCCGTATTGTGTTACACCGAGAGCATTGAAACGTTCCCAATCGTCTGGTTTGCTGTAGTTTGGAATCATCATGCCGTTGGTGACGACGACGCGAGGCGCATCCTTGTGGCTTGGGAACAATCCCATCGGATGACCGCTATACATGACCAAAGTCTGGTCGTCTTCCATGTTGGCGAGATACTGCATCACAAGGCGATACTGAGCCCAGTTCTGGAATATGGCGCCATTGCCGCCGTAGATAATCAGTTCGTGAGGATG
Source organism: Candidatus Limimorpha equi (assembly GCA_018065885.1). Taxonomy (GTDB): domain Bacteria; phylum Bacteroidota; class Bacteroidia; order Bacteroidales; family F082; genus Limimorpha; species Limimorpha equi. The sequence goes on along the minus strand of JAGHSL010000030.1, from coordinate 5,692 downwards.
CTGTGCCACAGCCGGATCCAAGTTGTTCTGAATCATCAGCATGATGGCTGCTGCCTGACGGCATTTTGCAGGATATTCTTCCACCGGACGGGCATACATCTTATAGGAAGGACGGAAACGGTACATGTAGATGCGACCGTATTTTTCCAGTTCCTCAGCAAATTCAGGAGCCAATGTTGCGTGGAATTTTGCAGGGAAATAGCGCAAAGCGTTGCGGATGGCAAGCTGCTTTTCCTCCTTGGTCAGGATGTCCTTGCGTTTCGGGGCATGATTGATATTCTTGTCGTATTCTTTCACTTCCGGCAATTCATCGGGAATGCCAGCCAGAATCTCTTTTTGAAAATCGTTGAGTGCGTTCATATTTTGTTATTTAATAATTTAATATTCAAAGATTTAAAGATTAAAAAATTCAAAATTTAATGATTTGAGATTGGGTTTGAATTGCAAAATTACATTTTTTCCTCATTCATTTGAAGATATTTTTGAAATCATTGACAGCAGTTGCGGTGTCCAGTCCGAAAGGAACAAAGGTACATGAAGCACACCTTTTTCATAACGAAGGTTTTGCATCGAAAATATGATGGATAACGGTGGGCTGAAATGCTTCGCATATACGCTGAGGCTTTTTCCAGAAGTGTTGACCGATGCCTTGACCTCTATCGGAATGACATTCAAGCCCTCTTGCAACAGGAAATCGATTTCCGCTGTTCCGTTTGAAGTCCAATAACGAGGTAAGACCCTGAAGTTTGCGACCAAAGATTGCAAAATGATGTTCTCAGTCAATGCGCCTTTAAATTCCTTGTAAAGCACATTATCAGTCCAGAAAATATCAGGCGGCAATTTGGCCAAACTCCTAAGCAGTCCCACATCGCAAAGATAGATTTTGAATGCCGACAAGTCGTCATACGCAGTCAAAGGCAGAGATGGCGTTGAAGAACAGAAAATCTTGTGAATCAAACCTGCCTGTTGCAGCCAAAGCAATCCGTCTTCATACTCCCGTGCTCGCGCTCCTTCTTTCACCACTTTATAGAGGAACTTGCGGTTTTCTTTTGCCAATTGCGACGGAATGGAATGCCACAAATCGGTGATGCGAGGAATGTCTTTTCCAGGCGCATGTCTTGCAAAATCAAGCAAATATGACGACAAAATGTCATTCAGCAAACCTTCGATTTCGTTCATGCCGCGACCTTCCAACAAAGCAGACGCTACGGCCGGCATACCACCACACACCTGAAAGCGCCGAAACGACTCACCGACACGGGTCACAATAAATTCAGGAAGCGGATCAAAACTCTCCAAAGCATCAAGATAACGGCAAGCAGAAGGATTATCGGCAAGCAGGAACTCCCTGAATGTCAAAGGATGCATGGGCAGGAACTGAACTTTTCCGACGGGAAACGAATCGCCCTTCGACAAAGAAACGCCCAACAAGGAGCCTGCCGCCATGATATGATATTCAGGAGCAGTTTCGCAAAAATACTTCAAACTGTTCAAGGCCTTGTTACACTGCTGAATTTCATCAAATATAACAAGGGTGTCACCCGGCACAATTTCCTGATTGGCATAAAGTTGCAACACATCCAAAATACGGCGAGGGTCTTTCGTTTTTTCAAATTCACGACCCAAATCTTCGGAAGACTCAAAATTAAAATAGGCGGTATGCCTGTAATACAATTCTCCGAATCTTTTCATTGCCCAAGTCTTCCCTATCTGACGCGCCCCTTCTACGATTAAGGGCTTCCTGTCAGCACTGTTTTTCCATTTTAGGAAATCTTCAAAAACAGATCTCGTCAGTTCCATATCACATTTTTCCAACTAATTTTGTGCAAAAATACACATTTTTCCAACATGTTATGTGCAAAATCTCACATTTTTCTAAGATAAACGTTTTTCGGCATACATTTCTCTTTCCAAAAATCAGTTTTTAAGTAACTATTCAAAATTAAACCACATTATAAAGGACACGGGATTTCGAGACCGCGAGGCTTCGGGATGTCGGAATGCCTCGTAATCTCGCATTCCCGCGACCTCGATGCCTCGTTTTCAATATGTAAACTAATTTTGATCACCTACTTAACAATAAACACCATCATATTTCGTTTCACTTCATAAAATTTCCTATTTTTGCAATTTGTTTCCGTAGAAGAATGAAAGTGAAAGACATCATAACAAGATTCGGTCTCCTTTGGGTTGCCTTAGTGTTTTCGGCAAGCCTGAAGGCTCAAGACCCATGCACCATAACGTGCAACGCCGAAATGCCGATTTGCAGCGAAACGCCCGTTACGCTTAGCGTGATGCAGGATACCACATACGCATATTATTGGACTCCTGGAGGCGAGGCCGTTGCAACAATCACCGTAAAACCTTTTGAAACTACGACTTATAGCGTTGAAATACGCAACAAGCATACGCAGGAACTGATTTGCGAATCGGAGCCTTTCACGGTTGAGGTGAAGCCTCGTTTCCAGATTCATTTCAATCAAATCCTGAAGACCTGCAGCAATTCGGAAGAAGACAACGGCAAAACCGCGCAAGTGCTTGCGTATGCCGACGGTTCGGTTGCACCTTATACATATGAATGGCAAAACGTCAGCCCGTTGCACATTGCCCCAGGCTGTGATTCGCTGGCCATTGGTTTGGAGGCCTACAAATACTACAAAGTCAAGGTTACGGATGGACGCGGCTGTCCCCAAACCGACAGCACCCTCACCAAAGCCTACCCGAACCCGATTGTCGAAATCACGGCTGACCCAGGCGACACGGTTTACATACAAAACCCTCACGTCACCTATTCCTTTGAAAACAAATCGATTGATTCCATCGCCATTTCCAATTTCTATTGGATTTTGAACTCGCAATACGGCCTCAATTCCCATGAAGAGCAGCCGCGTTTCACCTACGTTGAAGCTGGCGATTTCACTACGGAGCTGAAAGTCTATAATCCGCAAGGCTGCGACACCTCTTATTATAAGACCATCAAGGTGAACCCCGTGAAACTGAAAGTGCCAAGCGTTTTCACGCCAAACGGCGACGGTATCAACGACTACTTCATCATTTCCATTGACGAAGCTGGCGGCAACATCGACAATGGCGGTTCGGGCACTGGCAGAAGAGGCGACTCAGAACCCGAAACCCAATACGAGTACGAAAACTACGAGCCTTTGAGCAGTTATTACGAATCATCGGAACTGGTCATTTTCAACCGCTGGGGACGCATCGTCTATCAATCAAAAGACTATCAAAACGATTGGGACGGCGGCGACCTTCCTGATGCCACCTATTTCTATGTGCTGAAATGCCATGGCCTGAAACAGGATGCCAAATACCAAGGCTCGATAATGATTTTCAGAGGCAGTAAATAAACAGAAACTACAAGAAAATGAAACACCTATTTCCTATCGTATTATTAGCATTAGGTATGATGACCAGTTGCGGCGGCAACAACAGCGACAAACTTTCAACCGAGCTGGTCAACAACCCAAAGTCGGCCGAACAGCCTTCTGGCAAAGAAGCCGTCATCACCTTCGACAAGACGGAACACGAATTTGGCAGAATCCTTCAAGGCGAAGTGGTCACTTATTCGTTCCATTTCACCAACACGGGTAACGCCCCATTACTCATAACAAATGTCAATACGAGCTGCGGTTGCACCGTCGGTGATTTTCCTCGCGAACCTATCAAACCTGGCCAAGACGGATTCATCAAAGCCACTTACGACAGCAAAGGCCACCACGGATTCCAGTCAAGAGCTTTAACCGTATTGGCAAACACCAACCCTTCGGCCACCACCCTTCGCTTCAAAGCGGACGTGATGACACCAGATGAGTTTTAGTTTTTGGGTTATCAGTTTTTGGTTTTCAGTTATCAGTTATCGGTTTACAGTTTTCAAAAGTTCAAATCTTTAAATTTTAAATCTTAAATCTTAAATCCTTAAATATCAAATCAATCATGAATCTTATCACAGTTTTGTTACAAGCTGCACAACAGCCAAAAGGTGGAACATTGGGCACATTACTGCCATTACTTTTACTCATCGTCGTTTTCTGGCTGTTCTTCATCCGTCCACAGTCGAAAAAGGCCAAGGAAGAACAGAAATTCCGCGATGAACTGAAAAAAGGCGACAAGGTTGTCACCATCGGTGGTTTCCACGGAAAAATCGCTGAAGTGAAAGAACACACCGTGGTTCTTTCATTGGCTCCTGACACCGAAGTTGAAATCGAAAAGAGTGCCATCGTAAAGGACAGCAGCCGCGTCGGCCAAGCATAAAACCATTACATGTGGAACAACTGTCGGCCATGAATCTTCGTGGCTGGCAGTTTTTAATTTATTACGGAAATGAATGCTAAGGTCAAGCGGAAATCACTGACATTCTTTGTGTTTCTCGCCATTTCAACGGCTTTGTGGTTGCTCATCAAGTTGTCGCAAGATTACACTACGCAATCGTCTTTCTCTTTGCAAATCGAGGACGTTCCATGCGACAAGTGGATTTCAACGCCTACGCAAAATGTGAAATTCGCCTTTGAAGCCGATGGCTTCATCACCTTGGCGCACAACCTCATCAGGGAACAGAAACGCACAGTCAGCATTTCCCTCAATGATGTCCCCTATCGGCAAGAAAGTGACATAACTTTTTCATTCAGCAGCAATTATGTTGCCGAGCGTCTTGCCGAGCGTTTAGGCATCGGTGTCACAGACATCACGATGAACGATGCGACTGTCTATTTCAACATGGAAAACCTGAAATCGAAAGTCGTCCCTGTCACTTTGAAAGACGACTTGCACCTGCAAAGGCAATACGACCGTTACGGATTGCCTATCATTACGCCGGCAAGTGTAACGATTTACGGAACAGAAGAAACCCTGGCTGACATTAATAGCATTGATACACAGATCCTTACGAAAGACAATCTCAGCCAAAGCTTTTCAGAAATGGTACCGCTTAACCTTCTTGGCGGAAACATCCGATGCAATGTCGAAGAAGTTGAAGTCAAGATTGATATTGAGAAATACACCGAAATCGACCTTGACATTCCCATCAAGCCGATTGACAGCCTTGAAATCCGTTTCATTCCATCATCGGTTCAAGTGAAATGCCTTGTAGCCATTAAAGACTACGCGAAGACAAACGCCGAATCGTTTTCAGCCATTATAGATTCAGCCGATTTCGCCAACCGCAACCCTCTGTTGCACGTGTCGCTTCAATCACCGGGCAACCTGCAAGTGCTTGGCTTTGCTCCTGACCGTGTTGAATACATCATCATCAGCCATGAAAAAGATTGGAATAACCGGTAACATTGGCTGCGGGAAGTCGTGGATTTGCGCCTTGTTTGAAGCAAAAGGCATCCCCGTGTTTTACTCCGATTACGAAGCGAAGCAGCTTTATTTCCGCGACGAAATCAAGGCCATCATGAAAGCCCGTTTCGGAAAAGAAATCTACCTTCCCGACGGAACTCTCGACAAAGCCCGACTTTCAAAACTCATCTTCAACGATGAGGAATCACGCCTTTTCGTTGAAAGAACCTTATATCCCGCTTTAAACCAATATTTTGCAGAATGGGCGGAACAGCAAAAGGCACCTTACGTTTTGTATGAATCCGCCATCATTTTCGAGAAGCATATCGAACAGCTTTTCGATGCCGTCATCATGGTTTCGGCCTCCGAAAACACACGCCTCCGCCGCGTTGTGACCCGC
>JAGHSL010000423.1 GCA_018065885.1 Candidatus Limimorpha equi | reverse complement strand
GGGTCAGTTCTTCCAAGCGGTTGTTATACATGCTTGAAATGATGTCGTTGACGTAGGTCGAAATCCAATAATCGAGTGAACCTCTTTCTTCCATCGGGGTGATGTCGTGCTTGTAATACACGCTGATCTGATAGCTGGTTTCTTCCTTGTCGGAAGCGATGGCAACCAATGGTTCGTCGTTGTCAGCGACCTGGAAACGTGTGCGTTCTGCTGGATTTTCAGCAGCAGGAATGGCACCAAACATGGTCTTCACTCTGCTTTCGATTTGATCGACATCGATGTCACCAACGATGATGATGCCTTGCAAGTCAGGGCGATACCATTTTCTATAATAGGCGCGCAGGGTCTCGTAATCGAAATTGGCAACCACTTGTTCGGTACCGATTGGCAGACGGGCACCGTAAGGGCTATCTGGATACAGGGCTGGAAGCAGGGTTTCGTACATGCGCATCATGGCGTTTTGTCCTTGACGCATTTCTTCCAGAATGACGCCACGTTCCTTGTCGATTTCTTCATCTTCAAGAGAAACGTAGTTCGACCAGTCGTGCAACACCAAAAGGCAGGAGTCAATCAAGCCGGGATTGGTTGTCGGGACGTTGGTCAGCATGTAGACGGTCTGCTCGATGCTGGTCCATGCGTTGACGTTTTCGCCGAACTTCACACCGTTGTGTTCCATGTAGTTAAGCAGGTCCTTGCCAGGGAAATGCTGTGTGCCGTTGAAGCACATGTGCTCGAGGAAGTGAGCCAGACCGCGCTGTTCTTCTTCTTCAAGAATTGAACCGACTTTCTGCGCAATGTAGAAATTGGCGCGTTGTGCCGGTTTCTCGTTGTGACGGATGTAATAAGTCAATCCGTTCTCCAATTGGCCAGTCCTGACGTTAGGGTCCAACGGACATGGCGGCATCTGCTGTGCGATGCTTGCCGTGGCAAAACCAGCCACTGCAAGGAAAAGTAATGCTAACTTTTTCATTTTTTTGAATTATTTGATTGTTTGAATTTTAGACGATTTGACATTTTGACTTTTAGACTCTTTGACGGCCTTTTTTCGAGGCCGTCATTCCCGCGCAGGCGGGAATCTCATTCTATTTGATTATGTAGATTTTCAGACAATTAGACATTTTGAAACTTTTGAGGTTTTGAACCGTTTTTACATTCGCAAAGGGTGTCATTCGCAAGCTCATTTTGCCCTTTGCTCTTTTTAAGTTGCCCTTTCAGGGCGTATGCGTGTCCAAAAACATCCTTCCTCTTTTCTTTTTTCCTCCTAACTCCTCACTTCTCACTCCTCACTCCTCACTCCTAACTCCTAACACATTAAAACTTTCCATTTAATAAAGGTGTACCACATATTTCTCCTCAAAATATTCCTCCCTAAACCATTTGCTGACGGCCACTTTCTTGTGTTTCCAATATTTTGAGAGGGCATTGAATTCCGCCGTCAAGTCGCCGCCTTTCAGGTAAAGGATGCCGCCAGCCTCAATGTCACCTCTGATTCTCAACTTGTTGCCCGCCAGGTTGACGATTTCGGGCAAGGTCATGACGGCACGTCCGGTGATGAAATCGAATTTCTCTTTCACTTCTTCGGCGCGTTTGTGCTCTGCCACAACGTTTTGCAAGCCGATGGCTTCTTTCACGGCATTGACCACGGTGATTTTCTTTCCTGTGCCGTCAATCAGATAGAATTCGGTCTGCGGAAACATGATGGCCAACGGGATGCCAGGGAAACCGCCGCCCGTACCTAAATCCATGATTTTCATGCCAGGGAGCAGTTCCATGTATTTTGCAATGGCGAGGCAATGCAAAACATGGTGCTCGTAGAAGTGATCCATGTCCTTTCTGGAAATGACATTGATTTTGCTGTTCCAGTCTAAATACAAGTCTTTCAACTGGTTGAACTGCGCCTTTTGCTGTTCGCTCAGTTCGGGGAAATATTTGAATATTCTTGTTGTGTCCATACGGGTATAATAAACTGCCAAAAATAGGAAAAAATATGGTTGGGTCGAAAAGAAATTTGTGGGAATTTGATTGGCAGCTAAAAATGACCGAAACAGCAATTGCAAACAGCCATTCGTTTGAGACAGCTTAAAAACAAATAGTTCTGTGAAAAAGCATCGAAAGGCATGAGAAAACTCTGCCGTATGGTTCGGGAATAATATTAGGTGGTCTGAAATAAACTATAAATTAAATCTACTCATTTCGACTACTTCGACCAACTCGGCACCCAGCTCAATGAGCTGAAAAACAGCTTGCTGAGCCTCGCTCCCTGAGCTTGTCGAAGCATCGAAGGGTCGAAGCATTGTATTTTTTTATGTAGATTAATTTTGGCAACTATATACTTTTTGAACTATGTTGATTGCCAAAGCCTTGTCAATTGTCGGGCAGCATCTCGGAGAGATGCGATTTCTGTTACCCCATACGTAGTGTGGGGCTTGCGCATAACCCATAGATATGATGGACTTCGCTGCCCTACACTCGCTACGCTCGTATAGGGTAACAGAGGTGCGACCTCATCGAGGTCGAGCGGGTCAAAAAGTATATAATTGCCTTAATTTTGCTCACCTACTTAAAGTAAAATTCCAGATTTAAAAAGAACGGTTTCTGTCTAACTCGAAGATTTCCAAATCCTTGAATGTTTTTCCATCAATGACCAGACGTATCATCGTGATTTTATTGTGGAAGCCTGTTTGACCGGCTGCCCCCGGATTGATGTGGAGCAGATTCAGTTTGGGGTCATTCATCACCTTTAATATATGTGAATGCCCGCAAATGTAAAGATTCGGTTTTTTCTCATTTAAAATGTATCGTATCTCAGGCATGTATTTTCCGGGATAGCCGCCGATGTGGGTCATGTATACATCAATGTCTTCAATGTGAAAGAATTGGTCTTCAGGATATTGCATCCTGACCACATGGTCGTCGCAATTGCCGTAAACGGCGCGTAAAGGCTTGAAAGCGGCCAACTGTTCGGCGGTTTCGATGTTGCCTATGTCGCCGGCGTGCCAGATTTCATCAACATCCTTGAAAAAACTGAATACTTGCGGAATGACCGTGCAATGCGTGTCGGAAATGATGCCGATTTTTTTCATGGGAAAATGGAATTATGAGGTCACGAGGTCATGGGTGTACGAGATTTTTAGTCTCGCGGTCTCGTGACCTCGAAACCTCGTTTTCAATTAGATGTTAAACATGACGCCAAGACTCAGCACTTCCTTAAACTGCACTTTCGAGCCTTCGATAGGTGTGGTTGATGACAACCCCGTGGCTGGGTCGATGTTGTAGAAAGGAACGTCGTAGTCGTAAATCAAGTGGGTCGCGATGCTGCAATTGAGCCATGAATTGATTTTCAGCAGGAGCTGGTTCTGCCAGTCGACATCAATTCTCAAAGGATGGTCGAGGTAATTGGAGAAGAGTTCCAGCTTTGAGTTGAAGCTGATGTTTTCGGCAATCGGCACGTCGAGCTTTGCAACGAGTCGGGCACCGAATTCATAGCGTGCGTGTTTGCCGGGAATCCATTCGGTGCTGTCGTTAGGATTGAAATAACCGGCTTTCACACCAAAAGCACCAATTTGAGCTAACAAGGAGTCGTTTACAATGGTGACACGGCCTGTGACAGGGGCGAAGTTTACGGAAAAATACTTGTTCGGGACCCATTCGACACCGACGCCCAAGGTGATGTAACCAGGAGCGAGGAATTTTGAAATGCGGTGTGTGGAATCCACTTCGTAGTCAAAACCGTTGGCGAATTGTGAGCGGTATGCCAGTTCCAAACTGTAGTTCAGCTTTTCGGTTGCCTTCAAACCGGCCAGTGAAGTGAGTTCGATTTTGTCGTCGGTCTTGATTGGCTTGTCCTTGAAATTGAAATAGCTGTAGCCAAGTGATGTGCTCAAGGTGTTATCCCATTTGAAATTGTCCTTGGCATAGTTCGCCTGATAATCAAGAGTTCCAATCCAGTTCAAGGAATTCTGACCGCCAGCCGCCCAGTTGGTGAATGAACTCTGGGAGATGTTCAGTCCAACGGTGCCTTTGGTTGTCCACGTTTTTGTTTTTGCGCTTTCCTGCGCGAATGAGGCCGAAACCAATGCGGCCATCATGAGGGTGAAAATTACTTTTTTCATGTGTGTAAGATATTGATTTAAAGATTTAATATTCAAGATTTAAAGATTTGACATTTGGACTATTTGACTATTTGACATTTAGACTATTTGACATTTAGACTGTTTGACATTTGGACTTTTGGAATTACGAGACCGCAAGACTTCGGGATTGCAAGATTTGATTGATTTTGAAATTTTGAAAAACTGAAAACCAATAACCGATAACTGAAAACTGATAACTGAAAACTGATAACTGATAACCGAAAACCAACTAACTTTCTCAACTAACTCACGAAACAAAATACTCCTAACTCCTAATTCCTAACTCCTAACTTTTTCAACTTTCAACTTTCCACTTTTCACTTCAATAGCTGTTCCCGTCCTGATAGTTTCTCTGCCCGATGCGGAAGGTGATGTCCTGCATGTTGTAGGTTCTCACATATTTTCCATCCTTAATGCCTGGAATCCAATGTGTTCCTTGAATCAGACGAATGGCTTCATTATCGCAACCTCCGCCAACCGAATTGACGATGACGGTGTTTGAAACGTTGCCGTTGGTTTCTACCACGAAACTCAACCTCACCGTGCCTTGGATTTCCCTTTCCTGAGCCTCTGCGGGAAATTGCAAGTTGCCATATATGTACTGACCCATGCTGCTGCCATCGGCGAAATAAGGCTGGGCATATTCCTCAAGTTGCTTGTTCTCAAAGATTTCATAACTGTCGTCGGCTTCCAAAGCCAAAGGAATGGCAACGCGCTCATGTTTTTTCCAATAGCGGTTGTAACTTTTCGCGTTGAAATCTATTTCATATTCAAAGTCCGATTCAACAGGCATGGCAATGTAAGTTGCAGGTTTCCAAATTATTTTCTTTACCAAATCGAGTGCAATAGGTGAAGCGGCTTCGCTAAACGATGACTTTATCTGGTAATTGCTGCCTTTGCCGTTTTTGTCGATGTGCAGGGTGACAACGACCTTTCCGTTGGCTTTATTGGAAAGTTCGTTTTCAGGATAAACGAGGTTTGCCGAAATGAAATCCTTGGTCAACTCATTGCCCGATATAGGTTCAGGGAACGTGTTTTGCGCCTTCACTTGACTTATAAAGAAAAGGCAAACGATTGCCACAAGCACTTTGATTCTTTTTAATGTATTCATAATTAGAATGTTAAATTGTAACTTATACACATTTTATTAATGTGCTAAAATAATAAAAAAGGCAATAATATATCGTTTGACCTGAAAAATAGTAAAATGGAAATGTAAATGGTTGAGAATTAGAATCATAATGAGAAAAATGGTTGATTGCAGTAATTTGAATGTTTAGCATGTTCTGTATTTGTTTGTGTTTCAGTTATTTACTAAATAACGACTTTTGCTGTTTGGCTCTGAAAGTATAGAGTTGCCTGAATGGTTGTCTTTTCAAGAAGCCACTCATGTCTTTTAAGAAAAACTGTCTTTTACTTACTTATATTTCTGTCATTTTGTCATGTTGAATATATAAAATAGAATATTTGTTGTCATTTTGTCATTTGTTTGAACAAAAATATGGCGTTTTATGTTTTGGCCTAAGATTTGACTATTGCCAATCGTCCGAATGAAAAAGCGGAAAAAGAACCACCGTTTCGACAAACTCAACGAGTGGCACAAGCAAATCAGACAAACAACTAAACAAATAAACAGTTAAACAATTTAAAAACCAAACATCATGTTAGTAACCAGAAGACCACAGGATTTCATGCCTACATTGTTCAATGAACTCATGAACATGGGCAACGTTTCGTATGCAACACCTCAGATGAACATCATCGAGAGCAAAGAAGACTACAAGGTTCAGTTCAGCGTGCCAGGTCTCACCAAAGACGACCTGAAGATTTCCATCAACGCCGAGGGCAACCTCATTGTTGAAATGGCCAAGGAAACTAAGAACGAGGTCAAGGACGAAGCAAAACGCTACCTGCGCCACGAGTTCTCGGTGGAACAGTTCCGCCAGACCATCATGCTGCCTGAAGACATTCACCGCGAGCAGATTACGGCCAAAGTCGAGAACGGCATCCTCGAAATCGTGCTGCCGAAAGTCACCAT
>JAGHSL010000048.1 GCA_018065885.1 Candidatus Limimorpha equi | reverse complement strand
ATTCCCTATTGAGCCTTTCGGCACCGCATATCGGCGGCAAAAATAGGGATTTTTTCAAATGGAAAAGAAAAAAGTTAAAGAGTTCGTCGGTTCCTTTGTCAAGAATTTGAGAAGAAGAGGTTTTTTTGCTGAAGTATTCTCTTGATTTTGATGGAATTAGATTCTTCTGCAAGCTTAACGAACGCGAAGCATTCTCGTCATTCCATGCGCGCTTGGGCGCCAGCTTCAAACGGCACGATGTCCGTTTCTCTTCATTCTCAAATTCTTGATAACAAAGCAAACATTGTTTGGCAAAAATCAGTCAGGCTGTTTGCCAAATTCGAGAGGGTAGAGGTCGGTGAGCCAGATTTCAGTCGAAGTGCGGCGTTTGCCTTCCTTGTCGGTCCAATCGTTGTTGCGCAGCGTGCCTTCTTCAATGGCAATCAGTTTCCCTTTCCTGACGGCTTTCATCACACGCTCGGCGGCGTTGCTCCACGCAACAATCGTAAACCAATACGTATTGTCAACGCGCTCGTTGTTGGCGTTGGTGTAAGGCTCGTTGACGGCGATGCGGAAACGCGCCACTTTCTGGTTGTTGTTCAAGGTTTTCATTTCAGGTTCTGCACCCGGGCGGCCAATCAGCATGACCGAATTTTGCATTGTACTCATTTCTGTAAGTTTTAATTGTTAGTAATATGTGTGTTAATTGTATTCAAAAAGTCTGCGTCTTGTTGTTTTGACGCTGCAAAGTAACGACATCTGTCAAGAAAAAAGCCGACAACAAACGTTTGTAGTCGACTGTAATCATTTGTTGTCGTTTGCTGTCGGATATATAATTGAAAATCAACTTGATTTGTTGATACATAAAAATGTGGTTTTTATCGATTCAGAGTTTAAATTTGTTGTCGGTTTACTTGTAGGGACGCATCGCAAGCATCCGCAAATGACGAACATCAATTAATTTGAACACGGATTTTTCGGATTTTCACGGAAATATTCATCCGTGTGAATCCGAGAAATCCGTGTTCGGTTAATTTGTTGAATTACGACAATATGAAGGCCAATAAATACGATATGTGGAGCGTTGTTTTCAACGTAAAATTGGATATTTGTTAAACAATTGAAATTTAATTAAATACAAAATCTAATCGGAGTTTTTGAGGCATTTCATTCGGAGTTTTTGAGGTAGATTGGTGGCCATTCTTTTGTTACAGACAGGATGCCATATAGATGGGCAAATAGCAAATGCCGTTTTCAAATCAGCTTTGTGGATAACGTATGGCGCAAAATGACATTTCAAGTCTCTGCGATTCATTTCTCTGCAAAATTATATATTTCCGCAATTAGGGAGAGAAGACCAGAAAACTATATAAAACAAAAAACCCCACCAATCGGGGAGAATGGTGGGGAAAAACAATATAAAGATTATGAAAAAAATCCGTAGTTATTTGTCTTTCTTTCGTTTGACGTTGCAAATATAAGCATTCTTTTTCAGTTGGTGCACTTTTTTTCAACTTTTTTCAAAAAAATGCTCTTTTTTGCCTTTTTTCAACATAATAAAAGACTACACAACCATTCCTGAACCGAAGTTCAGAATGATTGTGAGGTCTTCTTTGCCTTAGAACAAGTCATTTGCTTGTCAGCGCGTTGTATGTTGAATCCGCCAGCAATCACTGCTTGGCAGCCATGACTAATTGTCCTTTGTAATACAAATCGCCGTCAACATAGTATGCTCTATGCATGACGTGCATGGTACCTGTAACTGGGCAAACAGTTACGTTTGGGGTTTCTGCTTTGTAATGCGTTCTTCTCTTTGCGCCTCTGGTATGAGACTGTCTACGTTTAGGATGTGCCATTTTACTTTTATTTTAAAATGTTAATTACCAGTTGTTTATTATATTCAATCAAGTTTTATGTTCTTCAAAGCCGCCCAACGGGGATCCGTTTCGTTTTCCTCTTCTGCCACAGGCTCTTCCTCGTGGGATAGCATCTGCAACACCTCTGGATTACATTCTCCTTCGGGATGAACCCTGTGGATCGGTATCGAAAGAATGATGTATTCGTAAATCAAAGAACTGATGTCGAAATCGTGCTGGTCGGCAGGAACGACAACCACATCGTCCGACTCTTCGGCAACTTCCGAACCGAACTTGACATAGTAGACTTCGTTGTTTTCAATCGGTATGTCAAATTCGTCGGCGCAACGGTCGCAAGCAACCCTTACCTTGCCTTGCAATGCGAAGTTGAGCGTCATCATCAGCTCGGTCTTCTCAATGTCAAGGTCAATGGAGACCGTACCCTGATGAATTTCAGAGTAATCCATCCCTTCAAAGAAGTCATCCTTTACATCAAAATGATAGGAATGATTTCCCAACGCAAGACCGTTTACCGGTATCTGATATTCGTTTCCCTTCTCCATTTTGTCTAAAATCGGGCTGCAAAAGTAATTAATTATTTGATACCGACCAATTTTTCTTGTAAACTTATTTTCTTCAATTGTTTATTTCGCTGATTCAGTGATTTTTAATTCGCTGATGGCGCGTTGAAGAATATCGTCCATTTCCTCATAAATCGGGTAAAAACCCTCATCATCGAAGATATTTCGGGCAATGTAGGCTTTCAGCAATATGTTGGTCTCTTTTCTTGCCACTTGTTTTTCCTTGTCAGTTCCTTTCAGTCCTTTTTCTTCGGCGCGTTTCAGCATTTCGGCAAACATGGCATCGCTCACCTTAAACGATTTGGCGAACTGCTCCACATTCTGATAGCGGTTCAGTTCCTGGCGGTGCATGTCGGTATAGTCGAAAGCGTATTGGAACAGGATTCCAGTATTCACGATGCGGTTGAAGAAATATTCGGTGCTGTCGTCAACCAGCGGAACGTAAATGTCGGGCATAATGCCGCCACCGCCGTAAACCACTTTGCCTTTTGGCGTGACAAATTTCAGTGAATCAGCGAAATGAATGCTGTCGGCACTGAAAAGTTCGCCGTTTTGATAACGTTCAAACGATTCGAACAAGTATTTTTCGTGGTCGTTGTCGAAAGGCTTTTGTATGCAACGGCCTGTCGGCGTGTAGTAACGCGCCACGGTGAGGCGTATGGCCGAGTTTTCGGTCAGCATCATCTGTTCCTGAACCAATCCTTTGCCGTAAGAGCGTCGTCCGATGATAGTCCCGCAATCGTTGTCCTGCAAGGCGCCGGCTACGATTTCGCTTGCGCTGGCCGATTCGCCATCGATGAGGACGGTAACAGGCATATCTTCCAACATGCCACGGTGACGGGCCGTCATGTAATAGCGTGGACGGTTGCGGCCTTCAGTGTAGACAATCAGGCTGCCTTTGGGTAGAAATTCGTCGGCAATGTCGACGGCAGCCGAAAGATAACCGCCCGAGTTGCCACGCAGGTCGAACACCAGTTTCTTCATGCCTGCGGCTTGCAGTTTCTTCACGGCCTTCACAAATTCGTTATAGGTCGTTGCTGAAAATTTGCCTAATTTCAGATAACCGATTTCATCGTCGAGCATATAAGCGACTTCGACGCTGTAGGTTGGAATGACATCGCGTTTTATGGTGAAATCCAGCAAACCATCAATGCCACGTCGAAGCACTTTTACGTTGACTTTCGTGTTTTTCGGTCCTTTCAACAGGCGCATCACATCGTCGTTTTTCATCTTTACGCCGGCAATCAGCGAATCATCGACCTTAATGATGCGGTCGCCCGCCATGATGCCGACTTTTTCCGAAGGGCCGCCTTTAATCGTATTGATGATGGTCACGGTATCTTTTTCCAAGCGGAAGGAAACGCCAATGCCTTCAAAACTGCCCAAAAGCGGGTCGTTCAAAGCATTGAATTCCTCTTCTGAAATGAACTGGCTGTGTGGGTCGAGTTCATCCATCATGGCGACTATGGCACTTTCCTCGATTTCCTTGATATCGACGGAATCTACATACTCCTCATTAATATATGACATCACGGCATCGAAAGTGCTGTTGCCCGATTGGGCAATCGACAAGGCCTTTTTCACGTTGCCCATGTTGATGTATAGCCCAATGAGGACTCCAACCGCCACCGCAAGCAGAAAATAAACCGGACTTGGTTTTCTGTTGTCTTCCATCAGATTGTTGCGCTAACGAGTTCCATGTTTTTGTCGACCTTCTTGAACAAGCCTTGAAGGACAGTTCCCGGACCGACTTCAACCACTGACCTTACGCCGGCAGAAATCATGTTCGACATGGTTTGCGTCCAGAGCACAGGCGAGGTGAGTTGTGAAACTAGGTTTTTCTTGATGATTTCGGGGTCGCTGACTGGCTGTCCCGTAACATTCTGATAAATAGGGCAGATGCCGTCGTTGAATTTGGTGGCATTAATGGCTTCAGCCAATTCTACACGGGCAGGTTCCATCAGCGGGCTGTGGAAAGCACCGCCCACTTTGAGCGGCAACACACGGCGCGCACCAGCTTCAACCATTTTCTTTGAGGCTTCCTCAACGCCTTCAATCGAACCCGAAATGACCACTTGCCCTGGGCTGTTGTAATTGGCGGCCACTACGATTTTGTTTTTTACGGAAGCACAAACCTCCTCAACAACTTTGTCTTCGGCACCAATGACAGCTGCCATTGTGCCAGGCTGCAATTCGCAAGCCTTTTGCATGGCGGCAGCACGTTTGGCGACAAGGCGCAGACCATCTTCAAAACTCAAAACCTTGTTGGCGACCAAGGCTGAAAATTCGCCTAAGGAATGACCTGCAACCAAATTTGGCTGAAAATCTTCCAATAAGGCTGCCAAAACGACAGAATGAAGGAAAACGGCAGGTTGCGTCACTTTTGTCTGGCGCAAGTCTTCATCAGTGCCGTCAAACATGATGTCGGTAATCTTGAATTTCAAAATGTTGTTGGCTTTGTGGAACATGTCCTTGGCCTTCGACGACTTGTCGAACAAATCCTTGCCCATGCCAACGAATTGGGCTCCCTGACCAGGAAAAACGTATGCCTTAAACATTAGTCTCTACTCCCGAAAATACGTAATAAATATAAGAATAAGTTGATGAAATCAAGGTAAAGCGAAAGTGCGCCCCAAATGGCGATTTTCGTCACGGTGTCGTTTTCACCTAAATTGGTCGCGCCAATCTGTTTCAGTTTCTGAACATCGAAAGCAGTTAAACCGGTGAAAATCAGCACACCAATGAAACTGATGACGTAATCGAACATGGCGCTTTTGGTGAACAGGTTGACCAAAGTAGCGATGATAAGTCCGATTAATCCCATGAACATGATTTTGCCGAATTTGGTCAAATCGGTCTTGGTGGTGAAACCTGCCACGGCCATCACGCCGAACATGCCGGCGGTAATGAGGAAAGTCTTGACGATGACAGCTGAAGAATAGGCGAGGAAGATGAAACTCAGGCTCATGCCCATCAGTACGGAATACAACACAAAAATGGCTGTCATGGTTCCTTTTGACATTCTGTCGATTCGGGCTGACATGACAAAGACCAGAATCAACGGGGCCAAGGTGACGACCCAGCCCAAAAGTGACATGCGGCCTGTCTGACTGTTAATCAGCATATAGAAAAATGCTGGTGATGAAGCACTTAAAAATGCTGTTAATGCGGTGATTCCCAATGCAATGCACATCCATAGGAATACCTTCGACATGAATGTTCTTGACACATCAGCGGATTCCATCTCGTTGATGCTCAGATAATCTTTTTCGTTTTGGTTCATATTCGTATTAATTTAAAGTTTAACAATCAAAATCAGTGTAGGTTCGTTCCAATCAGTCGGAAAAACTCTTCTCTTGTCGTTTCGCGCTCAAATGCTCCAATGAAATCGCTTGTCGTCGTGACAGAGTTTTGTTTCTGAACGCCACGCATCGACATACACAAATGTCGTGCCTCAATGACGACTGCCACGCCCAAAGGGTGCAAAGCCTCGTTGATGGCATTCTTGATTTGTGTGGTCAGGCGTTCCTGCACCTGAAGGCGGCGCGAATAAACCTCAACCACGCGGGCAATCTTGCTCAGTCCCGTGATGTAGCCGTTCGGAATGTAGCCGACATGGGCTTTGCCGATGAACGGAATCATGTGATGCTCACACAAGGAGTAAATCTCGATGTCCTTGACAATCACCATTTGGCGGTAGTCTTCCTTAAAACGTGCCGAAAGCAGGATTTCCATCGGGTCCTGATTGTAGCCTTGCGTCAGGAACTGCATCGACTTGGCGACGCGCAAAGGAGTTTTGAGAAGACCTTCGCGATTCGGGTCTTCGCCTAATAATTCCAAAATAGCCTGATAATGCTCCTGAAGTTTTGCCAAGCGTTCAGGGTCATACTTTTCAATAGATTCATAGCCGAATTTCTCATTCAGCTCGTTTTCTTCTATCATATTAAGTAACTGTTCAAATTAAACTTCTATTTGGATTTCGAGGCTGCGAGACTGCAGAATTTCGAGATGTCTCGTATTCTCGCGACCTCGATGCCTCGTTTTCAATATGTAAGCTGAATTTGCTCACCTAAAAAATAATTAACCGATTTTCTGTTGTTTAGGCATGGCCACGGTGTTCTGCTGGTTCATGATGCATTGGCCGGTGAACTGTGCGCCGACTTCAATCAGCAGTTGCTTTGTGGTCAGTTCCACTTCAACTTTTGAGGTTGATTTCAAGGCGGTCAGTTCTTCCGTCTTGATTTTTCCTTTGACGGTGCCTGAAATTTCCGACTGTTTGCAAACCAATTCGCCTTCGAGTATGCCGGTTTGGCCGATGAAGACTTTGCCGTTCGACTTGAGGTTGCCTATCAGCTGGCCGTCGATACGGATGTCGCCACTCGAATCGATGTCACCTTTGATTACGGTGCCGTTGCCTATCAGATTGCGTGCTTGTGCTTCCATGATGTTCATGATTTATTTATTATTGTCATCCATGAAGGTCTTGTATTCGTCGAAATCCTTCGATTGGTAGAAGACCGGATAGTTCTTTGAGGAAATAGGTGCGATGGAATAATTCTTTGAGTCGATGCCGCCGAAAACGTAATCGGTCAGGAACATCGATGTAATGTAATCCTTAGCTTTCTGTTCGCCATCGAAATTGCCGATTGTGACCACGGTGCGCTGCTCGTCGAGGATGACGCTCTTCACATAGAAAGTTTCGGTGTGGTGATCGCGCTTGTTGAAGTCGCTGATACGCACCTTGAGCGGATCGACACGCACCAGTTTTGAGTCGCAGACAATCATCACGAAATGTTCTGACTGCGGTTCGTAATTATAAGGTGCGGCCTTTTTCACTTCGGGCTGTTCGGCTTCCTTGTCAGAAATCTTGCTGAGGTCGAAGCCTAAATTGTATTCTTCGTTGATGTTGGTCAAGACCTGAGTAGCGTAATTCTTGATGCTGCTCGTAGGATATTTCCGAATCAAGTCGTACAAGGCGTAGGCCATCGTGTCGATGCTTTCGAGGCGGCCTCTTGCGACGGCATTCAGGAAGGCGAAACGTGGCATCATGGCAGTGTCAGCTTCGTACATTTCCATAGCGCGTTCCGAATTCATCTTGACGCGGTAGAACTGTCCTTGCTGGAATGCCTCGTATGTTTTGGCATAAAAATCTGATGATTCCTTTTCCTGGGCTTCAAGTTTCTTGAAATAGTCAGGGTCGAGGATGACTTGGGCATAACTTGAGGTCGGGTATTTGTCCAGAATCTTATTTTTATAATAGGTGGCCTTTTCCTCGTCCTTCAGATCTTCGTTGTTGATTTTGTAGAGGGCATACCACGATGGCAGTTCTTTTTCGTTGCCCGGATAGCGTGTGTCTAACGATTCGTATGATTCGACTGAACGCGGATAATCGGAAAGACGATCCATATAAATGAAGCCTAAGTTGTACAAGGCGTTGGCAATCTGAAGGTTGGCTTCTTCTTTCTGTTCTGGTGTGAAAGGAAGGTCGGTGAGGTAATAGCCTCTGTCGTGGTTGGTGTACGATTTCGAAAGCGAGTCTTTGGCTTTGCCTTTCTTCTCCATTTCTTCTTCGTCTTCTTCATCGCCGCCGCTAAAGGCTGCCTGCAGGCTTTGCTTGTCGGTGAGGAACCAGTTGTCTTCCAGTTTACGCATGCCCCATTTCTTCGTGAATTCGGTGTAGCCGCGTGTCAAGGTTGCTTGGTTGTAGAAATACCATGCGCCAGCCTGACTTGGGTCGCTTTGTGCGGTTGAAGCGCCCGTTGCGCCACCCATCAGGGCAAGCTGCTCTTCGTATTCGCGTTGTTCGGCTTCATATTGTTCGTCTTCAATGACTTGGGCGATAATCTTATCAATCAAGGCGTTGCGGGTGACGGAATCCATGTCGGCAACACGCAGCAGACTGTCTTGTGTGCGCACCACATTCATGTTCAGCACCAGTTCGTTCAAGGTCTGTGAGATGTTCATGATGCTGTCGTAGCCCTCAAATTCCCTGTCTAAACCCATGACAGCGGTGTCGTAATAGGCTTGTGAGAGTTCGTAGGCGTTGCGGTCGAAATACATGGAAGCCACTTTCAAGGCAGATGTGCTGCGCTGGATGGTGTTGTTTTTGAAAGCGGCTACGGATTCTCTCAAATAACGGATGGCCTTGTTTTCATCGCCTTCGCGGAGGGCGAGTTCGGCCATGGCGTAATAAATGCGGTCGCAATAGTCTTCGTTGTTCGGGTCGTTGAGCATTTTGATCAGCATCTTGTAAAGCTCCTGAGCATTGTCGGCAGAACCCATCTTGGCCATGTTCATTCTGGCCTCAAAAGCCATTTCGTATTCAGGGTTGCGCTTGATGACGCGCTTGAATTGCTCAATGGCACGCTCGCTGTCGTTTTGGGTCATGTAAATCTGTCCTAAGATGAACATTGCTCTGGTGCGCAAGTCGCGGTCGTTGTTTTCCAAAATGCCGGTTTTCAGGTATTTGACGGCATTGTCATAGTCCTTGACGGCGATAAAGTAGTCGGCAATGGTGAGGTCGAGGTTGCGTGAAAGTTCCTTTGGCAGTTTTTCGACACCCGAAATCTTGGTCTGCAACTGCTCGATCATGGCGACGGCCTTCGGATACTGTTCGGTCTGTATGTAGGTTTTAATCAGCCACATGTTGGCGACGTAGGCAATATCATTGTTTTTGTATTCGGTGGCGACAAAGTCGAAAGTGCGGCGGGCGGGGATGTAATCCTGCTTGTAGAAATGTGCTTTGGCCATGACCAAATAGGCATCGTCAATCCATTTGACGCGCTCGCGGTTGTTGAATTTCATGGAGTGTTTCTGAACGCAGATGGAGGTTTTTTCCAAGGCGCGGTCCATTTGCGAGTTGAGGCTCATGCCGTTGGACTTGGTGCCGTAGTTATAGACGGGCAAAACTTTCGAGAAATCGTCTTTTACAGCGGTTTTCAACTGCTTGTCGCCTTCCTTCAGGCTTTTTTCTCCGTTCCAATAAACGTTGTAATGGCTGTTGATGTTATGATGGATTCTGCGTGTCAAGGTGTTCTTCTTGGTGGAGCAACCGCCAAAAAGCAACAGACCTGACAAGCAGCCTAAAATGATGAATAATCTATTGTTTCTAAGCACTTTGTTGTCGTTTTAAACAATAACTGAAAATCGCTGGTTTTATTTCAGCGAATAAAACAAAAATCAATGTTGGTGTCCGTACCACTTGAAGGCCTCAATCATGAGCAGCGAGTCGGTTTGTTCGGGCATGGCCGTTTTCAGGATTGTGGCAAGACTGTCGTCAGCGGTCTTGAACGTATTGAGCAGGAGGCTTTCAAACTCATTCTGACGCTGGTTGTCGATGCGGGCTTTCTGTTCCTGCAAGAGGTCCATGGCCTGACTTTGCAGACCGTCAATGTCGAAGAAAGGCATGAGTGCCTGATAGTAAGCCATGCTGTCTTCCGACCAATTTGCCGAGATAGGCTCGTCGAGTGAGGTCAGCTTGTATTTTTCGGAGAGCGTTTCAGTGTTGCTTTCTATTCTTTCTATTTCGTGTGAGAAATCCATCTTCCGGCGTTCTATCTTTTCTTCTTCGGCCTTAGTCTTGATTCTTGGCACATAGATGACTGCAACGGCACCCACAATGCAGAGTATCAGCGTGATGATGAAAATCTTCACTACGGAATGGCCTTTCGTTATGGCTGATCTCACTTCGGAAATGTTGTCGTAACGTTGTTCTTTCGAGAATTGCGTGCAGTGCGTTGCAATGCTGTTGAACTGCCGCGAGATGTTACGCTCGTTGATGAACTCCATGATTTTCCCAATGGAATAGATGTCGGAACGGGCATCGCAGTCTTCGCCTTTGATAAGTTCGGGAGCGATGAACTCCATTTCCTTGATAAGCAGTTCCTTATTGGTCTTGTATTCGGTTTCGGGCAGACCAATGTCGATGATTTTTGCCTTGTAATCGCCTTCGGTGATGATGATGTTTTCGGGCTTCAGGTCGCAATGCACCACCTGGTTGCGGTGCATGTAATACAAGGCGTCGCACATTTCGGCCAGGATATTCTTGACTTGTTTTTCCGAAAGCGTGCCCACGCGGACGTGCTCGGCCAGCGATTTGCCTTCGATGTATTCGAAAACGATACATTCGCCCAAGCCTTGAATCGTTGTCAGGTCGAGGGCCTTGCGGATGTATTTATGGTCGAGTTGCGTGGTGATTTCGTACTCTTTGCGCAAGTTGGCCTTGCATTTCGGGTCATTCATCAGTTCAGCTTTCAAGGCTTTGATTATGACCTTTTTAGCACCGCTTTTTGCGGTGAACACCCTACTGGCACCAAAACGCGAAGCCGTCAGCAGACGGATGTCTTGGTAGTCTTTTGAATTAATGACGGTATCCGCTTGATTCTGTTGCGGTTGGCCGTTCTCTACAGGTTCGAAATTTGAAAACATTGTCTCGGACATCATAATGGAATTTGGGGCAAAGATAGCGTTTTTTTTATAATAGGTGGAAATTATGATTAATTTGGTGGCAATAATGTGAAAAATGACACCTTGCATTAATGGGGACAAAAACGGCTTGAATTGGCTTTTTATCCGAAAAATTCTCCGCCCAA